>CAZSOB010000055.1:0-8183 GCA_964608155.1 uncultured Desulfobulbia bacterium | reverse complement strand
GTGCTTCCCATATCCATAAAACATATGACACTGAGTTGTTTTTCACAGGATGGGGAAAGATGTTGGATGTCAGCCGCAATATTAGCTGCTGCCGCCTTGGCCATTTTTACAGTCATAAATCCCGTTTTAGGAACTCCGGTCGGCACCGGGGTTGGTTCAACCGGGGCTAAGGCCATGGCAACTCCGATGGTGTAAATATTGTTATGCTTCGGATGGCGAAAATAGTTGTCAGCAGGAATAAATCCACGAGGATTACCAAGGGAAGCCACACCTTGAACCCCTTTAAAAGGCGGGGCCAGCATGGCCAGCTTAAAGGGCAGCTTGCCGCCGCCAGCCAAACGGATCTCTTCCGGGGTGATTTCATCTATTGATTGATTGGTAACCGTCTGGATGTCAAGATCGGCAAATTCATCCTCCATGAAGCGCCTGGATTTGCCGAGGCCTCCTATTCCCATGTGACCAAGGTAAGGTTCCGAGGTAAGATAGGTAATCGGAACCTTGTGGCGCATTTTACGTTTTCGCAGCTCTCGATCCATTTCAAAAGCCAATTCGTAATAGGGGCCGAAACAACTGGCCATTTGGGTTGAGCCAAGAACTATGGGGCCGGGATTTTCAAGCAGCCTGTTCCATGCCTCTCTGCTTTTTAGGGCCTGCTCCATACTAAAGGTACAATGAGTGTATCCTTCTTCTGAACTAAGGCCCGGTATCTCATCACATGAAAGATGGGGGCCGGTTGATATTATCAGGTAGTCGTATTCATATTCTCCCTTTTCGGTGTGTACTTTAAGTTCATCCGGCATGACTCCCTTTACCGTATCATGGATAAATACTATTCCTTTCGGTTTAAGAATATCAGCCACACTGAGAGTAATATCGGCTGGCTGGCGTGAGCCCATGATTATCCAGGGGAGTGAAGGCATGAATACAAAATCTTTATCTGAGCTGATCAGTATAACGTCGGCTTTGTCTCCGAGAAGCCGCTTAACCTCAAGAGCAGCAGTAAGTCCACCGAATGATCCGCCCACCACAACAATTTTCTTTTTCATAGTGCTTCCTTTTGGTGATACATGATGTCTATTGACCAGAGTGGCCAAACCAGTAAGCTTTGGGGATTAAAATGTAAGAACTTTTTCACTTTCCTCAATCATTTCATACAGGTCGGTCATAAAGCCCATGGGGCAAGAGGATGATCCCGTTTGACCACGGGATTTAAGGCAAACGCCTCAGACGATAAGCTCCCCGCCTTTGGCATAAAAATCTTCTATCTGGCCGTTGACATCAAAGTCTTCGGTTGAAATTTCATTGAATTCAACCCCCTTGCCAAGCATAAACAGATTAACCTCTTTACCTTTTGTGAGACTGACATTGGCGAGTCGTACCGCATTGTAAACAGTCTCCGCGTCGTTTGTTGATACCACATAAAGCCATGCCATATTGCGCCCTCTCTTTAAAGATTGTTAATGGATATTGGTGAAAAGATTTATTTATTTGCTGATTATTTTGCGGACAGGTGTTGTCGGAGAATATCTTCTAACTCCTGCTCATTAATGTCCCGCCCCTCGATAATGATTTCTCCGTCGATGGTGATGGCCGGTGCCTTGGGCAGTCCAAGTTCGGCGTAAGCTTTTGACTGATATTCCTGGCGCGGTTTTGAAATAGATTCAATGCCCATGGTAAATTTTTCACCCAGCCTGGGTAACATTTCTCTGAAGTGGCTTCAGGTCTTGCCATTAGGTTCGTTCAAGAAAAATTTTATCAACATAATATCCTCCCTTTTGATTTTCATGTTTCGTTGTGCCCGGCTAAACGGGCATGGCCGTTACTTAGAAGCTAAACTTCTTTCTGCCGCTTAATTTTTGCCAGTATAAAATCGGCCCCCCTCATTGAAAGCCCCAGGCTCTCTGCAAGGTCTTTAGCTGTGCCTTTGGGGTGTTGTTTAAGGTACGCTGCCACTTCGCACTCCAGTTCATCAAGCCAGCTTTCGAAGAGAACCAGGATATCCGGGTCTGTGACTGCCATCAGCTGCTTGGATTGAGCGACCTTGTGTACCAGTGTTTGACACATATGTGTTGGGTCGACACCTTCGCCCATGCATTCGGCGAGTCAGAGATCCACCATACTGGAAATTTTATCGCCGCCGGCCTCATCAATTAAATCAGTTACAAAACTGACCCTGGCATCCTCATCAAGATGGGCGAGGATTTTTTTGAGTTGCGGGGCTAAAGCTGCCAAGGCCTCGGCTGGTTCCATTGTCTCAAGAATTTGTTGTAGTTCCTTCATTGTCTATCCTGTAAAAAACGTTAAAATGCTTTTCTGCTGGCCAGTAGTTCTGCCGCCAGACTATTTAGGTTCGAAAGGATTGTTACTATGCGGTGATCTGCCAACTCGTAATAAATAAACGGGCCGCTCCTCTCAACCTTTACGAGCAGCGCCCGCTTGAGTTCTTTAAGGTGATGGGAAGCCAGGGGCTGTGAAATACCCATTTCCTCAACAATGCGGGAAACCGGCTTTTTACCTTTAGCCAGTACCATGATGATTCGCAGCCGGTTTTCGTCACCCATGGCCTTGGCCAAAAAGGCCACAGCCTGTGGATCGGCATTCGTCAAATCATCAGGTACAACTTTTACGTGTTTTTCCATTAATTTTTCGATGCCACCCTTAATTGAATTATATACTTGTATATATAAATATACGTTTATGTGTGAATGTCAATAAAAAATCCAGGCTCATAAAAAATGGGGAGGGTGGTCAATAACTCGCTAAGGGTGAAGATTTGCCTCCCCCAGGTACAGCGAAAAATAAAAGCCGCAGCCGGGACAACAATCATGAGCTGAGTAATTGGGGGAGAAAGGATAAAGATTTGATTCCAGAGCCCTGTTGTGTTATTAAATTAACCTTAACTTAAAAATAGTCGTGAGTGTTTTAGGGAAAGGGTTAAAATGAAAGTAGTAAAACGTTATATAGAGTCGGTCATCCGCACTGATTTAAGCCGCAAAATGGTATTTCTGGCCGGCCCACGCCAGAGTGGTAAGACAACTCTGGCTACATCCTTACTTCTTGAGGCTGGGGAGGATATCAAAAGCAGATATATCAACTGGGATTCTGCCATTGATCGTGAGAATATTATTTTGGAGCATTTTCCTGCCGAACCGGGAATGTTGGTTTTAGACGAAATTCACAAATTTCCCCGCTGGCGGCAAGTGGTTAAGGGGTTATACGATAAACGGGGCGGCGAACTGCGAATAATGGTTACCGGCAGTGCTAAGCTTGATCATTATCGACATGGCGGCGACTCACTACAGGGACGTTATTATTTTCATCGCCTGCATCCTTTTTCTTTGGCGGAAATCGGCAGCACCCAAGCCGATCTCAACGACCTTCTCACTTTTGGCGGTTTTCCGGAACCTTTTTTAATGGCCTCCGAAAAGGAGACAAAGCGCTGGAGCCGGGAGTATCGCAGCAGGTTGATAATTGAGGATTTACAGGATCTGGAAAGGGTAAAAGATATATCTCTTGTCCAGCAGCTTGTCATGCGCCTTCCTCATCTTGTGGGCTCCCCCCTTTCTCTTAATTCTCTTCGTGAAGATTTGCAGGTGTCACATCAGACTGTGACGAGATGGATGCAAATTTTAGAAAATCTCTATATGATTTTCCGTTTATATCCCTTTGGCAGTCCCATAATCCGGGCCGTGAAAAAGGAGGCCAAACATTATCATGCCGATTGGACGGTGGTGAACGACCCGGGAGCCCGCTTTGAAAATTTAACCGCCTGCCATCTTCTTAAATGGTGCCATTTTCTCCAGGATACCGAGGGGAGAGAAATGGAGCTGCGGTATTTTCGGGATGTGGATCGCCGGGAAGTGGATTTTGTGGTCATGGAGGATAATCTTCCTTTACGGTTTATCGAATGTAAAACCTCTCCCCGTGGCGGCAGTCGTTCTCTCAAATACCTGAAAGATCGTTTCCCTAAGGCTGAGGCCGTCCAGATCCATTTGGCAGGTAAAAATGACTATATTGATAAGAACAATATTCGGGTGATGCCGGCCGCCAAATTTTTAAGTCAATTAATCTAATCTGAATGGCAACTATTCAGCCAAACAACCGAGGCGAGCCAGGCCTCTATTTTAAAAGTAACAAATTCAATACGTTGTACATTTATTTAGTTAGTAACTTCTCCAAAAGTGTGGGTAAATCCTCTTCGCAGGTTGGGTTGAATGTTTTTAGTTTATTGTTGGGGTTTCGCAAAAACGGCTCAACGCCAACCTACATTTCTAATATATTCACCACCACTTTTGGAGAAATTACTTTAGTTAATTGGAAGCTAATGCCTAACTAATAATGAAAAAATGGTCAGTGAATCTCAAATCGAATCTCATTGGAAAAACATTATATTAACTGGATACCGGGCCGTGGGCAAAACCTCGGTGGGTAAAATATTGGCCCGGCGGCTCAGGATGGATTTTATTGATACCGACGAGGAGATAGTGCGCCGGGAAGGCCGGGAAATAAAGGATATAGTCGCTAAAGAAGGCTGGGGCTATTTTCGGGCTCGGGAGGGGGAACTGTTAGTGGAATTGGCTGCCGGGGAGGGAATGGTAATTGCCACCGGTGGCGGGGCCATTATCCATGAGTGCTGGCCCCAATTGATGGCCTCCGGCCTGGTGGTCTGGCTCACTGCCGATGAGGAAACAATCTGTCGGCGGCTGACCGCTGATGATAATACTACCGCTCAACGGCCTTCGTTGACCAATAAAACTACCTTGGCAGAGGTTAGTGAGGTCTTGGCGGTTCGCAAACCACTTTATCGACAGGGCAGTCATATAATGGTTGATACCGCCAAGCTGGATATAACTTCCATTGTTGAAAAAATTGTAACTATTCAGCGAAATGCCCGTAATTAGCGATAACCACTGAATGTAACTGCTCAGCAGCACCCCTACCAGGTGACTTTCGTACAAAAAGTTGTTAATCCAGTAATTCCATGGGCTTACCGCAGCAAAGGGGAATGGTGTCACCCTTCTTCAGGTTGATATATTTATTACAGGTGGAGCAATAATAGGTACCGTCGGCCGGGGCAGTTTTAGCGGATGCTTGAGTCACTCCGCCGGGTTCCCCTTCTATGAAGAAACTGGCGCTATTTTTCTTCCCCGGGATATACTCGCCGATGGGGGTAATCTTTTTATTGGTGCCCATACAGTCCACCAGCCGCCGCCACATCTGAACCAATGCTTCTGTCTCTTCCTTACTCTCTGGATGAAACTCGATTATATTTTTATCCACATTTATTTTCATGATAAATCTCCCTTAAAACAATTAGTAATTATTATCAATATATAGCTGGGTTAAGCGGTATGTCAACAATAATAGAACATTACTTGACTTTTTTTCTATAGAACGTACCATCTTAAAGACAGAAATATAGTACATATGGGGCTTGATCTCCTTACTTAAAATAAACGGATAATATAATGGCAGGAAATACATTTGGTGATATTTTTAGGGTTACAACCTGGGGCGAATCACATGGCACAGCCGTGGGGGCGACAATTGATGGCTGTCCGCCAGGCCTTGATATAAACGAAGATTTTATCCAGGCTGATCTTGACCGGCGGCGGCCGGGAACTGGTGGTGCCGCAAGTCCGAGGAAGGAGCCTGACAAGGTACAAATCCTCTCCGGCACCTTTGAGGGTAAGACTACAGGAACCCCAATATCCTTAGTTATATTTAATAAGGACGCTCATAGTAAGTCTTACGATAATCTGCGGGACATCTTCCGGCCTGGTCATGGTGATATAACTTACTTAGAAAAATACGGCATTCGGGATCATCGGGGCGGCGGCCGGGCCTCGGCCCGGGAGACGGCGGCCCGGGTGGCAGCCGGGGCCGTGGCCCGTTTATTTTTGACCCGGCAGGGGATTAAGGTAACGGCCTATACCATCGCCCTTGGCGGCATTACTGCCAATCAGCGTGATATGGCGGCGGTGGGTAAAAATCGTCTCTTCTGTCCCGATGAAGAGGCCGCGGTTCGCATGGAGGAGAGGATAAAAGAGGTCAGAGCCCAAGGTGATACCCTGGGTGGTATAGTTGAGGTGCGGGCCACCGGCTGCCCCGCTGGTCTTGGGGAGCCGGTCTTTGACAAGCTGGATGGAGCATTGGCCAGGGCCTTGATGTCCATTGGAGCGGTAAAGGGGGTGGAGATTGGTGACGGTTTTGCCGCCGCCGTTAGTACCGGTTCTCAAAACAACGATTCCCTGACCCCGGATGGCTTTGCCTCTAATCACAGCGGTGGTATTTTGGCCGGGATTGCCAATGGTGATGATATAATCGTCCGGGCGGCGGTGAAGCCTATTCCCTCCATTGGCCGGGAACAACAGACCATTAATCTGAAACATGAGCTGGTTAAAATTAAGATTGGCGGCCGTCACGATATATCGGCTATCCCCCGTATTATTCCGGTCTGCGAGGCCATGGTCAGCCTGACTCTCGCTGATTTTTTCTTACGTCAGCAGGCCATAAAATAGGATGACGGCAATTAAATCCATCTGGATGGTCAGCCGGGAATATGGCAGTCTGGCCGGCGCGGGAGGTATAAAGGATGTGGTGTGCCAACTTTCTGCCGCCCTGGTTCGGCAGGGTTGTGAGGTAAGCGTCGTTCTGCCCTGTTACGGCTTTATGGAACCCTCAAAATCAGGTTTCAGCCCCCTGCTTTCTCTGTGGCTTGATCTTTCATACTCCCAGGAGGAGAGGCGGGAAGCGGCCCTTATCTGGCAGCGTCTAAAAGATGGGGTTAACGTCTATCTCGTTGACAGCCCCAGGTTTAGGGAAAAGCAGGGGATCTACACCTATACCGCCGCCGAGTCCCGTGCCAACCCTCATCATCAGGAGGGTGACGGTCATTATGATTATTTCGCCATGAATGTTCTTCTCCAAAAGGCGGCTCTGGGGCTGATAACACGCCTGAATAAGCGCCCGGATATTATTCATTGTCACGATGGTCATACCGCCCTGCTGCCGGTTATGGCCAGGGAGTTAGAGGGCTACCGCCATTATTTTCATCATACCGGCTTTCTGCTCACCATCCATAACGCCGGCCTGGGTTATCATCAGGAGGTGGCCGATCTGCCCTTTGCCCAGGCGGTAACCGGGCTGCCTTCCCAGGTTATTAAGCGTGGTGTTTTGCATGGCAGTTTTGATCCTCTGCTCAGCGCCGCTGATTACAGCCGGGTTAATACGGTTAGCGAAAATTACGCCCGTGAACTGCGTGAGACTGATATTGATAAACTCACAGGTTGGCTGGGTCATGAATTGCTTAACAGGGGGATAAGGCTTATAGGGATTACCAACGGCATAGAACCTGAGTCCTTTAATCCCCGCACTGAGTCCCAGTCTATCGCCGCCGCCTTTACTCCCGGCAGTCATGCCGCCGGCCTTATTCCCGGTAAGAGAAAGTGTAAAGAGGATATAATACAGGCTGTGGTTCAGCATTCTATCCCTAATGTGCGGCAAAGCGGGACATTAACGGTAAGTTCAGACCAGCCGCTCTTTACTTTTGTCGGCCGTTTTTCAGCCCAGAAGGGGATTGATAAATTGCTGGAAGCCTTAAAAAAACTATTGCCTATTGATCCTGATTTTCAGATACTGATCTTAGGCAGCGGGCAGCAGGTGGTGGAGGAGACCCTGAAATCTCTGGCCAGGGCCAACAGGGGGCGGGTATGTGTGCTCATGGGCTACGATCCCGTAACCGCCCGGCGCATTTTCGCGGCGGGTGATTTTTTTCTCATCCCCTCTCAATATGAGCCCTGCGGTCTTACTGATTATCAGGCCCAGCTTTTTGGTAATCTTCCCATTGTCCACGCGGTGGGCGGCCTGGTTAAGGTTATTGACGGCGAGACCGGTTTTACCTATCCCGGTTCCAACTCCACCGCCCTGGCAGATGCCATGCGGCGGGCCATAACCCTTTATCGTCATGAACCAAAGGTCATTGCCCATATGCAGAAGCGGGCTCTTGAGGTTATTGAAGAGCGTTATACCTGGGACAGGGTTGTGGAACGTTATATGGCCCTCTATAAACAGGAAAGGTAACTAATCGGCGTGATGTCTAAAAATAACAGTTACCAGGAAAGCAAATAATTAAAAGGAGATTAATCATGACCATCAGAATCGGCATTAACGGCTTTGGACGG
>CAZSOB010000054.1:0-8206 GCA_964608155.1 uncultured Desulfobulbia bacterium | reverse complement strand
CGCCGTTGACGTTAACAATATTGGCTAATTCCTCGGCGTACTCCACGTCCGAGTTATTAAATTCGTAGTACAGAGAGGCGTGATAGGGGTCGACGAGGAGAATAAATTTTTCTGTATCATAGGGATGTTTATGGGGCGAACCGGAAAACGGCACATGGGTTTCGCGTAAATTAGCGGTTTTCTTGCCGGAATTAACCGGCTGAATATCCAGAACTTTAGGCTCCTGTAAAAATTTAGTTATCGGCATCATATCCTCCCTGTGCGTGGAATATAATAATAAGCGCTAAGGCCATGCTAAATCTCCTGCGCTGGTAACTATTCAGCTGCACCCAATCCGGAGTCTGCGCTTTCCTGAACAGTTATAATTCTGTGGTTATTGTTACTTCTGTGCATCACGCTGAATAATTACCTGCGCTGATGATATTATACCATACTGAATTTTTTTTTTGCTATATAGCTGCTGGAGGTAAAAAAATTTTTCTGGTAGTTGCGACTCCCTTAAAATCAAGTATAATAAACCGATTTTTAGATAATTATTCAGGTGTATCCCATCTTGGCATTCCTGGACACCCCTCCCCGGTTGGCGAAGACTCCGAACGGTTATCTTTTATTTTAATATTTTAGGAGAAAGTGATGAGCGAAGATAAGTTGATCCATGTTACTGACCAAGATTTTGAGGCCGAGGTGTTAAAAGCCGACCTTCCCTGTTTAGTTGATTTTTGGGCCCCCTGGTGTGGCCCCTGTAAGGCCATTGGCCCGGTGGTAACTGAACTGGCTGCTGAGTTTTCCGGTAAGGTCAGAATCGCCAAGATGAATGTTGATGAAAGCCCTGCCACTCCGGGGAAATACGGCATCCGGGCCATTCCCACCTTGATTCTGTTTAAGGGCGGGGAGGTCTTGGATCAGGTCACCGGCGCGGTTGGTAAGACCCAGTTGGTTGCCATGCTTGAAAAAGCCTGATTACGTTGGCCGTTAAAACCTATCAACTTATTATAGTGGGCGGTGGGCCGGGTGGTTTAACCGCCGGGCTTTATGCCGCCCGCGCCCGTCTTGATACCCTGCTGGTTGACAAGGGTGCCGCCGGCGGCCAGGTGTTGCGCACCGACTGGATAGATAATTATCCCGGCTTCCCGGAGGGCCTTTCTGGTTTTGAGCTGGCCGACAAGATGATCGCCCAGACCCGGCGTTTTGGTCTCCAGCCAACCCTGGGCGAAATTGTCTCCATGGAGTTAAGGGGTGAAGCCAAAAAATTATATCTTGCTGACAACGAGGTATTAAAGGCCAAGACTGTGATTATCGCTACCGGAGCCAGCCCCAATAAGTTAAATGTCCCCGGGGAAGAGGAATTGACCGGCAGGGGCGTTTCCTATTGCGCCACCTGTGACGGCCCCTTTTACCGGGACATGGATGTGGTGGTGGTGGGCGGCGGCAATACCGCCGTCCAGGAAGCAGTTTATCTGACTAAATTTGCTAAAACGGTAACCATAATCCACCGCCGTGATGAGTTGCGAGCCGCGCCAATTATTCAGGAGGCCGCCTTTCAGAATGAACGGATTAGTTTTATTTGTGAGTCTGAGGTGGTTGGTATTGAGGGCAGTACCGAGGTCACCGGGGTGCGGATAAAACATGCCGGTGGTGAAGAGGAATTTAAACCATTTCAGGGTGTATTCATCCTGGTGGGGGTTAGCCCCAACAATTGGATGCTGCCCGGAGAATTGGCTCTGAAGAATGGTTTTATTATTACTGACGCCATGATGCGCAGCAATATCCCCGGGGTTATGGCCGTGGGTGATATTCGGGCTGACTCCATACGTCAGGTTATATCCGCCGCCGGCGATGGTGCCGTGGCGGAAAAGACAGCGGAACAATATTTAGAACATCTGCATCAGAACCTGCGGATTGTTATGGAAAGAAAAAAATGCAGCCTAAAATGAAACTAATGCCGACCAGCAGTGGAACAAAAATATTAACGGTTTTTATCATCCTGCTCTTTTGTACTACCCTGCCGGGCTGTGCTCTCGTTGATAATACCATGAATTATCTGGGGTTAAGTAGCGGTAAGTCGATCCCCGACACCCCTGACACCCTGGCCTTGAATGCCCTTGATAATTACAATCGCGGCGATTATACCAAGGCACTGAAGGCCTTTAACGATATAATGGATCGTTTTCCCTTCAGCAAGGCCGGGCTGCTGGCTGAATTAAAATCTGCTGATTGTCAGTATTACTTGGGGAAATATCCGGACGCCATCAGCCAGTATAACGATTTCATCAATAATCATCCCACCAATGAGGCCATCCCTTATGTCGTCTTTCAGATTGGGATGGCGTATTATAAACAGATAGATACCATTGACCGTGATCCCGGGGCCGCCAAAAACGCGGTTGATAATTTCACGAGGCTCATAAAGGCCTACCCTCATTCGGCATATATCCAGGAGGCCAAGGCCCGCCGTTTGGCGGCCCTTAATTTCCTGGCCAATCATGAATTTTATGTCGCCAATTTTTATGTGCGCACCAATCACCTGCAAGAAGCTAAGGGGCGTTACCTTTATCTGATAAAGCACTATCCCGAATCATCGGTAAGCGCCAAGGCCCGGAAGATTATCGCCGCTATTGCGGCTGGTCACCCGCCGAGACGCACCTGGCGTGACTGGCTGCCTGATTTATCTCTGCCGGATTGGCACACCTTTACCAATCTCAATCCTGGCGGCGGCACCGATTAATTAAGTGTACTCTGCCTCTTCCTGAATTTCTTGTCGTAGCGTTCCTGCTCGCTGTAAACGCAGCCGCAATAGGGTTGACGGTAGAGCTTCATCTCAATGCTCAGGTCAATGCCCTCCTGCCAGCCTTCGCGGAAATCCTGATAAAAAAAAGGCAAACCATGGCGGGCGGACAGCTCTTCACATTGTTCCCTGATCAGATTATGTTGTTGATAGCGGCTGTAGAGCAGGGTGGTGGAAAAGGCATCGGCTCCAGCCGCCATGGCCTTGATGACGGTGGGTTCGAGGCGCATGGCATAGCATAGTCCGCAGCGCGAATCTTCATGAAATACCACCTGACGCATATAATCCCGCAGGCCGTACTCCAGTTCATATTCCACCGGGAAATCTATTATCTCGCTTAGTTCTCTTAAGGCCGCGAGGCGCCGTCTGAACTCTCGGTAGGGGTGGATGTTGGGGTTAAAAAAATAGCCCATAGGCTGGTGGCCCAGTTCCCGTAAATGCTTTACCGGATAGACGGCGCAGGGGCCGCAGCAGGTGTGGAGGAAAATCTTCATCCCTTTTTCAGCTTATAACGGCGGCTGGTAATATTATATTTATTGAGCTTGTAATTAATAATCCGCAGGCTGGAATCTAAGTATTTAGCGGCCTTGGTCTGATTACCGTGGCAGTTTTTCAGGGCCTCGATGAGGAGCTCTTTTTCAAAATTCTCCACCGCCGCTGCCAGTGACAAGGGATTTTTGCCGCTGATTGAACCGGCGCTCTGTAACGATGGCGGCAGGTGATAACCCTTAATAGAACCCTCATCACAGATCAACAGTGCCCTCTCCATGCAGTTCTGTAACTCCCTGACATTACCGGGCCAGTGATACTGCATTAACAGATCAATGGCCGAAGTGGAGAGCCGCGTAACATTTTTATTGTTCTCCTTGTTAAATATGTGCATAAAATGCTCGGCCAGTAATAAAACGTCGGTGGGCCTCTTGCGTAAGGGCGGCAGATAGATGGGAAAGACGTTTAAACGGTAGTAAAAATCCTCTCGAAAACTACCGTTGGCCACCGCTTCCTCTAAGTCCCGGTTGGTGGCGGCAATTAATCTGACATTGCATTTTCTGGTTTTGGTGCTGCCGAGGCGTTGAAATTCTCGTTCTTGCACAACATTTAACAATTTAAGCTGGAGATTTATGGCCAGGTCACCAATTTCATCTAAGAAAAGCGTCCCCCCTTCCGCAGCTTCAAAGCGCCCTTTTTTAACGCCCTGAGCCCCGGTAAAGGCCCCCTTCTCATAGCCGAAAAGTTCACTTTCCAGCAGGGTGTCGGGCAGGGCCGAGCAGTTAACCACGATAAAGGGCTTTTTGGCCCGCTTGCTATTATAATGAATGGCCTTGGCTGCCAGGGTTTTACCGGTACCGGATTCACCCCTTAAGAGTACCGTGGCGTTGGAATCGGCCACCCGATGAATCATCTCCAGAACTTCCTGCATACGGCTGCTATTGGAGATTATATTGTCTAAACGATATTTCTCCGATAATTCATGTTTTAACTTCAAGTTTTCATAGAGGAGTTTATCACGTTCCTGATTAACGGTCTGAATTCTGGTTACGGTTTGCGAAAACAAACCGCTCAGGATGGTGAGCAGACGGATTTCTTCCTCAAAATTGGCCCCGGGTTTGAATTTACAATCGGCGCTCAGGGTGCCGATAATATTCTTGCCCTGTTGGATGGGGACGCAGAGAAAAGAGGTGATCTGGTCGTGAAGGGTTCTCCTGGAGCGGGTTCGATTCAAAAACATGGGCTCAGTGCTGATATCGGGCACGACCATGGGCTTGCCGCTGGCTACCACCCGGCCGGTAATACCCTCACCAATTTTGTAAATCCCCCGTTTTCTGGCCTCTGCCGTCATCTCGTGGGCGACCTCAATCTCAAGCTGGCCGGTGAGGGGGTTGAAAATGGTGACTGTTCCATTCTTGAGCCCTACATAGCCCGCCAGAATACTCATACAACGTTTAAGGCAGTCCTGTAGATCCGTAGAGAGAGCCAGAACTTTGGTTATCTCGTAGAGGCAGGTCAGGGTGGCGATATTGTTTTGTTCTTTACTCATAATTAGTAAATATTGTAAATATTTGGCTTGAGTACGGAAATTTCAAAATTCAGTGGGCTGTAATTGTTTGGCAATATTTCATAATTAGGATGATTGCTGTGAGGGCAAAGGGAGCTGAACCATAACTTCGGTGTTTACATCACCCCTGGCAATGGTAAAAATACCGCCATGAGCGTTGATGATCCGTTCAACAATGGAGAGGCCCATACCAGTGCCATAGGTCTTGGTGGTAAAAAATGGTTCTTTGGCCTTGTTGGCGAGTGCAGCCTCAATCCTATAGCCGGTATTCGTGATTAACAGTTTGAACCACGAGCCGTCAATTGATGTCTTTATGGTCAACGTACCGCCGTCCGCCATGGCGTCAATGGAGTTTTTGAAGAGATGTACCAAGGCCTTTCTTATCTTTACTGAGTCTACATTGAGGGCCGTTTCCTGGTCATCGCAATCCAGAATTACCTTGATATTATACCTGGTTATCTCGGGTTGCAGCAAATTAAGAGCCTTGCGTAACAGGGGGTGAATCTGGGCTGTTTCCGGATGAATGCTCTCGGATTCGACAAATTCGAAGAGGTTTTTCAGGGTCGATTCAATACGCTCTGTCTCTTTGACCATGACGTCAATGTATTTATTAATATTTTCATGACTGGTTTTGCGGGATAAAATTCGGGCCACCCCGCCGATGGCAGTTATTGGATTGCGAATATTATGGGCCATTTGGGCGGCCATATGGCCCAAAGCCGAATAACGCTCGGCCTCCACCAGCATATCTTTGTTCTTGTCCAGCTCATAATTTACCGCTTCGAGTTTGGCAATGGTCTCTTCCATCTTCATATAGAGCCGGCTATGCTCAATAATCAGGCTGGCCTGACTCGAAAAAAGCTCCAGGGCGCTTATATAACTATTGGTGATGGGGCGGCCGGTAATTAGATTATCTGCGATAATTACCCCGAGAGGCCGCCGGGGTGAATAGAGGGGTACTACCACAAAATCACGGGCTCCAAGGAGGTTCACCACATCTGTGGGATCAAAACCATGGGCCATGCCGTTAGTTACCCGAATAGTCTGACGCTCAATGGCGCAGCGGATTAAAAGATGATCAACGGTATTCAGGGGGATTTCCAGCTGTTGAATAAGCTGATTAATCTCCGAGGTCTGGTTAAGGGCGCAGGTTTTAACCTCTTGGATAATATCAAAAAAGTTAAAGCCCTTCCGGTTTAGATCCTGCCAGATTTTACTGGCCTCTTCGCGGCATCCAGGGCCAATAGCCATACGCCCGCGCAGAACATCATCATCAATCATGGCCAGAAAGGCACGGTTAAAACGTAACCCCTCATGGGCGGTAATTCCGACTAAAATTGCCATGAGTATTTCATCTAACTTAACCGTATCAAGATAAACAGAGTTCATCTTAAGGGAGAGCTCGTGCATCAATTGAATCCGAAAATTGGCATACTCCAACTCTTCCTGATACTGACGATTCTGGATCAGCAGGCGTCGTTTTTCCAGCAGTTTTTTTACGGCCAGAAAGATATCTGCCAAAGGAGCCGGTTTGCTGAGATAATCATCGGCTCCGGCCCTGAGGCATTCCATGGCGGTGTTTATGTCTGATACCCCGCTCAACATCAGGATGGCGATATCGGGATATTGCTGCTTGATGAGAGGCGGCAGGGTTTTGCCGTCAATATCAGGCAGGCCAATATCCAGGAGTACCATGGCGACATTGTTTTGGTTCATAATACGCCAGAAGGATTCACCGCTGTCAGCCTCAAGCAATGGGATGCCATGTTCCGTAAAATACATCTTTATGGGCTCTCTGATTAAGGCATCATCATCCACCAGAACAATTACCTCATTATCAAGCAGTAATTGCTGTTTATCAAAGTGGCTGTGCCGAAAGCCGGAAGTGGCAGTGTCCATATCAATAGTTACATATGCTGTTAATAAAAAAAGGGCCATATCCGTAGGTTAAACAGATAAAGCCCCCTTTTGGTTTAGATATTGTTGAGCTTACATGTCGAGGACGAGTTTATTGCTGTCTTCATTCCAGTCCACAACGAGATACCAAGCCCCCATAACCACGAAAATCAAGAGCAGTGAGCCGCCGTAACCCAAGAAGGTGTCAGGCATATAGACAAACGAGCCAAGCTTGCCGGAGGACTCAAAATGTGCCGCTCTGAACCAGTTGGTCATCAGGGCGTTGCTGATCCCAAAAAAAGGTACCACGATTAACAGCTTGATCTGGCCTTCGCCAACCCGCCACAGGGTACCGGTACCACAGCCGCCGGCCAGCATGGCGCCAATGCCGAAAATTATGCCGCCGACAACTCCGCCCCAGCCAAAGGTGCCGCGGACGTAATTAATTTTATCCAGAACCGGCAGAGGCTTCTGGAGGGTATCAAGAAAGTCGACGTTATCAAAAACATCACTCATGTCAATATGACTGTCTTCGTCTTTTACGGCCTGAACTACACTTGAAAAGGTTTCCCGTACCCCGTTTAAACGCTGGGGAACCGGGTATTTCAGAACGGCCGCGCCAATGGCGACAATACATACGCTTAAAGCCACGGATTTGGCCATCTTGCAGTCACCGGTCATATGCGGTTCCCGGAAGCCCTGGATCATACACCAACGGCCGCGGTGCATGGAGTAGCCCAGAACGGCGCAGATGACCATCAAGCCGCCGAGAGAAGCGGTATAGCTCTTGGTACTTGCACTGTAGGCGTAGGCCCCCCAAACCAGGCCGATAATCGTGGCAATCCCGACGATAATTTGCAGCCATTTGGGGACTTCAAAGGTCTTGGCACCGCCTGAACCCCAGGAAATATGCTCCATTTCCCAATAAAGATATTTAAGCCCGGTCACTGCCCCGATAATCAGCCCCAGCCACATGGCAAAGCCGCTGGCCGAGAGATTACCTATGGCGTTATAGAAACCGCCGACGTTACAGCCGCCGGCTAAGGCCGCTCCAATACCCATGCAGATGCCGGCCATAACCGCCTTGCACATCTCAAGATAAGGTGGAACACGAATAGCGAAATTTTGGCCCAGATTAGCGGAGGCAAAGGCTCCGGCCACAAAGCCGATTCCAATAACCGACCCGGAACTGATGAGAACGGCCTTGGGGGTATGCCCCAAAGCTCCAATGCCATATAAAAACCACTCTCCCCAATTACGTACCGCACCCACCGCGCCCCAGGGGCGCCACCAGGCCATAAGCAGGACGGTAAACAGACCAACGATTATACCCACAGTGTTAACATGCCATTCATCAAGGCACAATGTTTTGTAAAGGCCTTTGAGCTTACTGGCAAACAACGATTCCCCACTCATAATTTCCCCCTCCCAGTCTTAGTTATGAATTCTTAAAATTATTTCACCTTTTT
>CAZSOB010000053.1:0-8314 GCA_964608155.1 uncultured Desulfobulbia bacterium | reverse complement strand
TTATCTGCAAATATTAACTGGAGTAAATTATGAAAAAGATAGAGATATTTGATCCGGCCATGTGCTGTTCCACTGGGGTATGCGGCCCTGGTGTTGATTCAAAGCTCGTCGAGTTTGCCGTGGATCTTGATTGGCTGAAAGGCAAAGGGGTTGTGGTGGAGCGTTATAATTTGGCTCAGCAGCCGGATAAATTTGTTAACTCTGAGATTGTAAGCACGGCTATGGGTCTAACAGGGGATTTATGTCTGCCGTTGATTTTAATAGACGGCAAAATCGTCAGCCGCAATGTCTATCCCAATCGGGCAGAACTGGCCGCGCTAACCGGTGTGGATTTGGCATAGGATATGATGAAATGAATTTTCTAACCAACCCGACACGATATCTTTTTTTCACCGGCAAGGGCGGCGTGGGCAAGACCTCGCTTTCCTGTACTACGGCCATAGCCCTGGCCGACAAGGGGTATAAGGTCTTCCTCGTTTGTACCGATCCTGCCTCAAATTTAAGCGATGTTCTTGGGGTCGCAATAGGCTCGTCACGGGCGGTTCATCAGGAGGTTCCAGGGTTGCAGGCTGTTAATATTGATCCCGAAAAATCGGCGGAAAAATATCGGGAAAGAGTAATCGGGCCCTATCGTGGTAAATTGCCGGATAGTGCCCTGACCTCCATGGAGGAACAGTTGTCGGGTGCCTGTACCATGGAAATCGCCGCCTTCGATGAATTTGCCGGGCTGCTTGGCAATGGTGAGGCCCTGCGGGAGTTTGACTATGTGATTTTTGACACGGCCCCCACCGGCCACACCCTGCGCCTCCTCCAGCTGCCTTCCGCCTGGGATGGCTTTTTTGAGACAAACACCACTGGTACCTCCTGTCTTGGCCCCTTAGCCGGGCTGACCAAGCAGCAACAGATGTATAAGGAAACGATCAAAACGCTTACCAGCGCCAAGTTGACGACGGTGGTACTCGTGTGCCGGGCCGACGGGCCAAGTCTGCGGGAGGCCGCTCGCACCAGCATCGAACTTTCCCGGTTGGGAATGAGTAATCAGAAGCTGATTGTTAATGGAATGTTTAAGGCGGTTTCCGACGATCCGCTGGCCCTGGCCTGGGAGGAGCGCGGCCAGAAGGCCCTTGCCGCCATCCCTGATGTTCTGGCCGGGATTGGCCGCGCCCTTGCCCCTCTCTTGCCCTTCGCGCCTTTGGGGGTGGCAAAACTGCGTCTGCTCTGGCAGGCAATGCTGGGTGGGACGATTCAAATTCCTGCCTCACAAGCCTTTGTCCGGGACTTGCCGCCTGGTCGACAAGAATTATTCAATGATATATCCAAACAGGGTAAGGGCGTAATTATGGCCATGGGTAAGGGCGGAGTGGGTAAGACCACCATGGCAACTGAATTGGCTTGCTTCCTGGTGACTAAGGGCCATAAAGTACTGCTGGCGACAACCGACCCCGCTGCTCATCTTGATTTTTCTCTTGCCGATGATGTGAAGCTTTTGAGCGTGGCCAGGATTGATCCCCGGGAAGAAACCAAAAAATATGCCGCCATGGTTATGAGTGAAGCGGGGCGTAATCTGGATGAACAGGGCAAAAAATTGCTTGCTGAAGATATGAGATCGCCATGCACCGAGGAGATCGCTGTATTCCAAGCCTTCGCGCGCATGGTTGACCAGGGTGAAGACCACTTCATCGTTCTGGATACTGCCCCGACCGGTCATACCCTGCTGCTGATGGATGCGGCCAGGGCCTATCATCGGGAGGTGCAGCGTGCCGCTCAGAAGGTGCCGGCTGAGGTTGAGAAGCTTCTCCCCAGAATGCGTGATCCCGATTATACTAAAATTGTCATTGTAACTCTGCCGGAGACAACACCTGTCCATGAAGCCAAACAGCTCGAAAAGGATTTACAGCGGGCTGGTATTACCTCTTACGCCTGGATCATAAATCAAAGTCTGGCGCCGCTCGTTGTCTCTGACCCGCTTCTGCAAACGAAGCAGCGTGAGGAGATTCCTCATATCCGCAAACTTATGGCCGAAAAATCTGCCAGGGTTTATCTATCCGCCTGGGATATCAGATTGACCGGGGAGGGTGGCAAAGGGATGGGGATTGAGGGATAAAGCCATGAGGTAACTATTCAGCTGCACCCAATCCGGAGTCTCGCAAGCTCGCTTACCTGCGGTTGATAATGCCGGTGATTTTCGTATTGGGGATTTATTTTACGGTGGAGCCCCTTTGGGGATAATCATCTCGGTTGTTGGTGAATTAATGCTCGGTCGTTATTCGTGGCGCAGGGCCTCAATGGGGTCAAGGCGGGCGGCCTTTCTGGCCGGGAAATAGCCGAAAATAACTCCTACCCCGCCAGAAAACAAAAAGGCCAGCAGAACAATACGGAGGTCGAAGATAAAGGGCATTTTAAGAAAGTGGGTGCCCGCGGCCGCGGCAGTCAGTCCCAGGGCGATACCGATGAGCCCCCCGAAGCAGGACAATACCACCGCCTCCACCAGAAACTGGAGCAGTACATCCTTTTCCAGGGCGCCGATGGCGAGGCGGATGCCGATTTCACGGGTACGCTCCGTCACTGAAACCAGCATGATATTCATAATCCCTATGCCGCCGACAAGGAGGCTTACTGCCGCTACCGCGCCAAGCAGGGCTGTCAGAACCCGGGTGGTGGAGGTAACGGCGCCCATGATCTCCTTCATATCCCGGACACGGAAGTCGTCATCCTGGCCATGGCCGATATGGCGGCGCTGGCGCATCAGGCGCACAATATCTTCTTTAACCTTTCTGGTGGAAACCCCGTCTCTGGCCGAGATGAAGATTCCAGATACGTCGTTATTGCCGGACAGCCGCCGTTGTAAAAGACGGAGGGGGACAAGCACAAAGTCATCCTGATCGGTACCGAAAGTTGTCTGTCCTTTGCTCCGCAGGGTACCGATTACCTGGCAGGAGAGTTTTTTTAAACGGATTGAGGCCCCTAAGGGATCCTGAGCGCCGAAAAGTTCTTTTTTTACCGTGGCCCCCAGCACACAAACTGCCTTTCCCGCCCGCTCCTCTCCGGGCGTGAACTGCCGTCCGGTATCAATCTTCCACTCCCGAACCTTGAAATAGGCGTTGGTGCTGCCAATGACCGAGGTTGACCAGTTTTCGTTGCCGTAAATGGCCTGGGTGGCGGTGGAGGCGGTGGGCGCCACGGCCGCCAGGCCTGCAATATCACGTCTGATGGCATCGGCGTCCGCCGCTTTGAACATGGGTGAGGCGGCGTGGGCTCCGCCGGGGCCGTGACCGCCCTGGCCGGGGCGGACGAAGAGCATATTACTGCCGAGGCTGGATATTTCGCTGGTAATCTGGGCGGTGGCGCCGTTACCCATGGTGACTAAGGTGATGACGGCGGCCACGCCGATGACGATGCCGAGCACGGTGAGCGAGGAGCGCAGCATATTGCGGCGGATGGCGTGCATGGCGAGAAAAATTGTTTCCCACAGCATTTAGTCTGTCCTCTCCGTCGAATTATCGGTGTCAACCAGGCCGTCAAGGAAATTTATCCGGCGGCTGGCATAGACAGCCATGTTTGCCTCATGGGTAACCATGACCACGGTGATGCCCTGTTCACGGTTGAAGGAGGTGAGCAGTTCCATAATTTCCCTGCTGCGCCTGGAATCCAGGTTGCCGGTAGGTTCATCAGCCAGCAATATCTTGGGGTTGGTGATGATGGCGCGGGCGATGGCAACACGTTGCTGCTGACCGCCGGAAAGTTCACCGGGGGTATGATGGCTCCATTCTTCAAGGCCCACGAGACGCAGGGCTTCCATGGCCCGTTCACGCCGCTGGTGAACCGGAGTGCCGCGGTAGATCAGCGGCAGTTCCACGTTTTCCAGGGCCGAAGTCCGGCTCAGCAGGTTAAAACCCTGGAAGATAAATCCCAGGGTATAACGCCGCAGTATGGCCCGTTGATCGCGCGACATCCTGCCCACATCCAGCCCTTTGAACTGAAAGGTGCCGGTGGTCGGGGTATCAAGACAGCCGATGATATTCATGCAGGTGGATTTACCCGATCCGCTGGGCCCCATGACCGTCACGAATTCCCCCTCCTCGATTTGGAGATTAATGCCCCGCAAGGCATGCACGGCCGCCCGGCCTGAGCCATATACCTTGCTGACTTCACGCATGGAAATGATGGGGAATCTGCCGCTTGCTGGAATTGTGGTCATTGCCTGCCGCTCACGGTATCAACGATCAGTTCCTGGCCCGGTTTAATTTTACCGGCGGTTACCTCGGTCATGGTGCCGTCCGTCGCTCCGGTGGTGATGATAATGGCAGCCGGCTGCTGGTCGCGGATAATCCAGACCCGCTGCTGATTATGGGCCAGGCTTTTTTGGTGCTGCCGGATCGGGGAGCGCGGCCGGCGGCTGAAGATTCTGCTGAAGAAGCCGCCTCGTTTCGACCTGCCTGCTGCCCCTTTGGGTGGGGCAAAGCGCAGGGCGGCGTTTGGTATTATTATAGCGTTTTTCACCTTTTTAACCGTGATGGTGGCGGTGGCGGTCATGCCTGGCCGTAATGACAGATCGCTATTTTTGACATCCAGCACGGTCTCATAGCTGACCACACCGGCCACGGTTCTGGAGTTATAACGTACCTGGGTGATACGGGCCGGAAAGGTGCGGTTTGGGTAAGCGTCCACCGTGAAAGTGGCCTTTTGCCCCTTTTTAACCTGTCCTACATCGGCCTCATCGACGTCCACATGCAGCTCCATCTTGGTCAGATCCTCCGCCAGGGTAAAGAGAACCGGGGCCTGCAGAGAGGCGGCCACGGTCTGGCCCGGATCCACCGAACGGGCCAGCACTACGCCGTTAATAGGGGAGATGATCTTTAATTTACCGAGATCGGTCTGGTTGATTTCCAGGGCCGCTTTCGCTTGTGAGATAGCGGCTTCGGCACTGTCCTGGTTAGCTATGGCCCGATCCAGAGCGGCTTGAGCCGCATCTAAATCATGTTCGGAAACCGCCTGCTTATTGCTGCGGGCCTGGGCCTCCCGCAGGCGTTTCAGCTCAAGGCGTGTTTCCCTGGTGGTGGCCCTGGTCTGCAGCAGGTTGGCGCGAGCCGAGGTCAGCGCTGCCTTTGACTGCAGAACCTGGGCCTTGAGTCTGGTGGTGTCTAAGAGGGCCAGAACCTGTCCGACCTTAACCCGGTCGTTATAATCAACCATTACCTCCCGGACTATGCCCGACAGCTCGCTGCCCACCTCTACCTGATTGGTGGGGGCCAGATTCCCGGTGGCGGTGACGGTAACCGTGATATTGCCCCGTTTGACCGGCTGGGTCTTAAACTGGACTGTATCATTGTCGCTGCCGCCCCATCGCAGCAGGCCAAAGGCTGCCAGCAGCAGCACTCCCCCCCAGATCAGCCATTTTCTGAGATGTCGTTTACGGCCGGGATTGGAAGCAAGTTTTAATGCTTCCTCCAGGGCCTTGTCCTGGTCTGCCCCTGTTTTATTCATGGTGTTGATCCTTATGTGTCCTGATGTCGTGCCGGGTTGATACGCTGTTGGCGGCGGTCAGTGAAGTCCAGCCGCCGCCAAGGGCCTTGTAGAGCCGTACCAGATCAGCGCTTAAGGCGCTGGTGCTCTGCGCGACCTGATCCTGAACCGCAAGCAGGGATTCCTGGGCGTTCAGAACCGTGGTAAAATTACTGATCCCCGTCTTATATCTGATTTTAGCCAGGTTCAGTGATTTTTCAGCGGCCGCGGCCGAGAGCTTTAAGTGCTGTTCTCGATTTTGTTCATTGGCGTAGGCGGTGAGGGCGTTTTCCACCTCGTTAAGGGCCGTAAGTACGGTGGATTTATATTGGATGAGATACTGATCCCGCACGGCTGACTGGGCCTTTATGTTGGCGCGGATCTGCCCGGCGTCAAAGATGGGCCAGCTTATGCCGGGGCCGATACGGGAGCTGCGGCCGGCGGAATCAAAGAGATGATTAAATGACAAGGCCTCAAAACCGATTGAACCGCTCAGCTTAAGGGATGGGTAGAGTGCGGCGGCGGCCACCCCCACCCGCGCGGATTGAGCGGCCAGGCGGCGCTCTGCCCGGCGGATATCGGGCCGCCGCCGGATAACGTCTGCCGGTATCCCTACAGTCACCCGCGGCGGGGCCTGGGGAATGGGCTCTTCCTGCCGTAACTGTTTATCCAGAGCTCCGGGGGGCAGGCCGAGCAGCAGGGCCAGGCGGTTCATCGCCCTGTTAAGCGCGGTGCGCAGGGCCGGCACCTGCGCACGGCTGCTTTCCAGGCTGTAAGTGGCTTGCTGGATATCCAGGTTTGTGACCAGGCCGCTTTCATAGCGTGATTTGACGAGCTGTAAACTTTTCTGCCGGGTCTTGACGCTTTCTGCCGCTACCGTCAGCCTGAGCTGGAAGGCGCGGACATCAATGTAATTCTGGCATACTTCAGCGAGGAGGCTGACGAGGATGTCACGCAGGTCTTCCCGGTCAGCCTGCAGGTCGGCGTTTGCCGCCTCCACGGAGCGCCTGACACCGCCGAAAATATCCAGCTCCCAGCCCGCGTCAAAACTGGCGTTATAGAGGTTTGTTTCGGTGTTGTTGGCGCGGCTCTTGGTGATGGCGGCTGAGGTGTTGAGGGCCGGGTAGAGGCCGCTCCGGCTCATGGTTCGTTTGGCCCGGGCTTCTAACAGCCGGGCTCGGGCTTTTTTTAGATCAAGATTATTTGCCACTGCCCGTTTAATAAGGTTGGAGAGGGCAGGATCATGGAAGACCGTCCACCAACGCGTTAGGCGGTGCGGCTGCCCGGCGTTCAAGCCGTCTTGCAGTTTACTGTGCCAGGCCGCCGGTACGGGAACTATTGGCGGGCTGTAGTTTGGTCCCACGGCGGCGCAGCCGGCCATAAGCATGCTGACGATGGCGGCGTAAAGGATGGGCAGATGTCGAAATATAAGCTTCATTGGCAGTGGATTTAAGCGTTAATGGTGATTGTTCACCAGGGGGTGCCGGAAGTTGCTGACTCCGGCTGAAAACGTGTTGAAATAACAGTTTGCTGCCTTTGCCGAGGAATATTCACACATGAGCTAATGTTCACCTTTAGCGGGTTTGTCAAGGGAAAAAGGTTAAGGTCTGCGGGCCGGAGACCCACATTCTGGTGTGTGTTTATAAACAACAATCCGCAATTCGATTTTACAAAAACATATTCTCCGTGGATTTGCCATGTATGAGAGAATATGGTAATGCTGGTCAGTCGTTCTGTTAAGAATTTGCCTTGTTATGAGTTCAGTAGAAATTGTTACGGGATATGAATCTTTGAATTTTCTCGATAAAATACCGCTTTCCATTCTCATTATAGCCTGTCTGACCCTGGGGCTGGCTCCTTTCAATCCCCCTCATATATGGGAAAAGCTGCAGATGCTGCTTCAGGGCCGGTTGATCCGCCCCTTGGACTGGTTTGACTTCTTCCTGCACGGCACACCGTGGGTGCTGCTCCTCGTAAAGCTTATCCGTCTGCTGTAATTTCAGCGGCAGAGAACCCGCTGTCTTTGATTTGTCGTTCCGCTGGAGAAGTTTACATGAACGTCACCTGCCAGGGGTGTTGGCCTTACCACGACTTTCAAGTTTTGTTGCGCCCGGGTTGACCGGGCATGGCTTGTTATCTGGAATGTATCCTGGCCCGCAGGCCGCAGGCCTCAATAATCGGGGCCACCTCCATTGGCACCATGTGTTTCCATGGCCGGCCGCTGATTATTCTATGCCGCAGGTCGCTGGCGGTGAGGCCTTTATCCTCTACGGGCCGCTGCCACATTATCTCGGTTTTCAGTCCTTGTGATTTAAATAACTTTAATTTTCGTTTTCCCCAACTATCGTAGATGGTGAGGAAAAACACGGCATCAAGGGGGACATAGTAGCGGTAACGATCAGGGAAATTTATGGGCAGCGGTACAACGCTGAACTCTTCATTCCGCACCCCGGCGGCCCGTAAGGCGGCGCGAATCATAAGCTGGCGTTCATAGTAGGTAAAGGGGTTGGCCTCCGGCAGATGACGATGATTATCCGTATTATCGAGGCTGGTGGCCAGGGGTTCCGGATTGGTGATGCCGATAATCAGGTGGTCGCAGCGTTTATATCCGGCCAGAAGATAACGGAGATGATCGTTATGCAGGCCTTGAAAACGGCCGTGAATGACGCCTTCCTTCATAGTTGGAACGGCCTCCTCTGGCCGGGCCAGAATGGTTGATCCCGGGGCGTATCCATCAGTCCGCGCAGCTTTACGCGTTCAAGGGCGTTTAAAACCACATACATAAAATCCTCGCCCCGCAGGTGGCCCAAGG
>CAZSOB010000052.1:0-8452 GCA_964608155.1 uncultured Desulfobulbia bacterium | reverse complement strand
TGGGAGCGCAGCCTCGCTTCGTGCAGACGGCGATGAACCTCGGCAAGCATCTCCGGGTCATCCTTCATATAATAACTTAACTTATAACGACGTTTGGCATCCTCCTCCTGAAGCTCCACAAAATCCAGACCGTCCATGACCTCCATAACCGACTCCGGCCGCCAGCGATAACTTAAATGCCGCTGCCAGCCGCGGTCTTCTTCCATAAGCGTGCCGTAATAAATCTCCGTACCCACCGAGGTAATCATTATATCCGGCAGAGGAATTCCATACTCTCCCAGGATATCGCACATCATCTCCCGACATCTACCGGTGGCAACTCCCCAGGCGATGGTCTCACGCGAGTCATTAAGCATAGCCAATAAACCGTGCATGGCTTGATCATCCCCCACCAGGGTATTATCTATATCGGTGACTAACAATTTATTAACCTTGGTCAAACGCCGCCCTATACCACTGACCTTGGTATGAGCTCTACGGTAGCTGACCAGAGGCATTTTATCCTTCACCTCGGTAATTTCTTTAAGCATTTTAGCGCAATGTGAGTTCCAGGAATAATGACTCCGAATACCATTAATACCGTTACGGGAAAATTTATTCCATAAATCATGATCGGTTATAATATTCTTACAGGCCCCGGCAATGGCTGAGGTATCAGTGGGATCAACCAGGAGGCCATTGTCACAATTACCGATAATATCCGCCGGCCCCCCATCGTTAGTGGCAACAATTGGTACCCCGCAGGAGGCCGCCTCTATAAGGGTGAGACCAAAGGGCTCTATAAGGGCGGGGTTGACAAAAACACCGCCGCCACCGGCACAAAGCCGGTAAAGTTCAGGAACCTCGAGACTGAAATTATGTTTCTTGGGAATAGCCATCTTACCGTATAGATCGTATTGATCCATGAGGAGAAGCATCTCGGTCAGAACATTTTGTTCATTCTCCTCCATCTCGGTAATATTTTTTCTGATCCCGGCAAAGATGGCCAAATTAGCCATGGCCTGCAGCTCTAAGTCCTCACCATAGGCCGTTATGAGACCAGAGATATTTTTGCGCTGATCCGGACGGCAAAGGGCCAGGATAAATGGTTTCTGAGGCCCGACCCAGAAACGCTGCAACTCATTTGTCAGGGTCATATGGGCCTGTTTCGAGACCTCATCGTTGTGAGTTGGATCAATTTCGTTATCGTAATAGGGGTAGAAGGTGTCAACATCAATACCCGGCGGAATAACGGCGTAGCGGCCGCTCTCATGATTCTGATAAAGACCGTACTGATTTTTTAATTCATGGTTGGTAGAGGTTATAATCAACTCGGCATTCTCAATGATCTTTTCCTCCACCTCTATACGGTAATTAATCTGATATTTGCGCTGTAATTCCTGTTCCTTAGTCCCCTCAGATAGAAGCCGGTTTTTTTTATGCAGGCCCATGGAATGCCCGGTAAAGATGAAGGGCATGCCGAAAATACGAGCCAGTTCCTGGGCCACATAACCGCCATCTGCGTAATGGCCGTGAAAAAAATCAGGAATCCGGCCTTCATTACGGATAAAACGTACCGTGCGGTCAACAAATTCATCTAAATGGGGCCAGAGCAGCTCCTTTCTGATATATTTACGACCGCCGCAGGGAAGACGAATCAACCGGGCCTTGTCTGTCAATGATTCAATGGGGCTGGCATAGGACGGCGATAATCTTTTGTCCTCAATAAGACGGGTGAAGAGATCCACCTGGGCCACTTCAGGCTGTTCCCCCATGGCCCGGGCCAACTCCAGAACATATTTTACCTGACCGCCGGTATCGGCATCCCGGCCTAGCTCCGGGGCCGCACCACGTATCAGGCCATGGATGCTGAACAGTTGAATATAGATCCCCTTCATCTGACTGTTTCTCCTTTTTGCCTTGTCTTTTTTAATTTTCTGCTTAATTCTCAGCCCATCGCTAAATCAAACAAATCTGTAACCGTTCAGCTGCACCCAATCCAGAGTCTCACGGGCTCGCTTACCTGCTGGAGGGCATTATCAACCACATCTTGGGCACATCCGGAATCTGCGGAATCTGCGCTTACCTGAGCAGTTACGGCTCATGGTTTTTGGTAGTTTTTAGGCTTTAGCTGAATAGTTACACAAATTCAATTATAACACAATTTTATATCAACCGGGTACCAAGTTCACAAAATGTAACTTTGTATACACCAACGCTGCCCGGCGGCGGTGCGGATAAGTTTTTCAATTGACAAGCCCGGCGCATTATATTAGCCATAAAGGCTACGATATTCAGCAGGTCTGCCATAACAGCAAGGAGGAGGTTTCATGAAAGAAGCACATCTTATCAGAAACATTGGTATCTTCGGGCATAGTAAATGCGGCAAAACATCCCTCGCGGAGGCCATATTATATACCTGCGGAAAAAACTCCCGCTTAGGGAAGGTCGATGACGGTTCAGCGTTGATGGATTTTGAGCCCGAAGAAATCACCCATAAGCTCAGTATAAATTCCTCATTCAGCCGCTGTACCTGGAAAAAACACGATATATTTCTCACCGATACCCCCGGCGACGATAATTTCTTAAATGACGCCTTTTTCGCCGCCCAGGTAGTTGACAGTGCCATCTTCATCGTTGGCGCCGTGTTGGGCATCAAAAACCAGACTGCCAAGATCGCGAACTTCATCTTCAACAACCAGTGTCCCGCCCTTATTTTCATCAACAAAATGGATCGCGAACGGGCGGATTTTAATGCCGCCGTAAATGGAGTCAAAGAGAATCTCCCCTTTAAGACCGCGGTAATCCAGATTCCCATCGGAGCGGAAGACAAGTTCAGGGGAGTTATCAACCTTCTGAATTTAAAGGCCTGGCTCAGGGATAAAAACGGGGAACTCATCGAGGCCGAAATTCCTGCCGAGATGGCAGAGGAAGCCGCGGTTTGGCGCGAGGCTCTCATGGAATCCGTGGCTGAGACCGATGACGATCTCATCGAAAAATTTCTGGAAGAAGGTTCTTTAAGTGACAGCGAGATTAAAGACGGTCTGCGGCGGGCGGTGCGGGAGGCCAAATTATGCCCGGTACTGGCCGGGTCTGCCGTCACCATGGGAGTTCAGCCACTTTTAGACACCATTATCGATCTCCTGCCAGCACCGGTTGAAATGCCAGCCCGGGTCGGCACTATCCCCGGCGACGGCGATATAGTCGAACGTCAGTTAGTTACCGACGCCCCTTTCTCGGCCCTGGTATTCAAGACCATGGCCGACCCCTATGCCGGCCGGCTGACCATATTCAAGGTCATCTCCGGTCAATTATCCGGTGATACATTCTACAATGCCAATAAGGCCAAAAACGAGAAATTCGGCCAGCTGCTTATAATGGAGGGCAAAGAGCATCAGCCTGTACAGAAAGTAGAAACCGGGATGATCGCCGCGGTCACTAAACTGAAATATACTGAAACCGGCGATACCCTGTGTCTTGCCGGCCAGCCCATAATCTTCGAAATGCCAGAGGCCCTGCGCCCCACCGTAACCTATGCGGTTTCAGGTATCAAAAAGGATGACGAGGACAAACTATTTGCCGCCATCAGCAAGATGCTGGCCGAAGATCCCACCCTGCGGCTGGGCCGGGAGAACCAGACCAACGAGGTCTTAATTTCCGGCACCGGCAAAATGCACCTCCAGATTACCGGTGAGAAGATACAACGTAAATTCGGGGTCGGCATGGAGCTTAAACTGCCCAAAGTACCCTATAAGGAGACTATCCGAGGCAAAGCGAAGGTGCAGTACAAGCACAAAAAGCAGTCCGGCGGCCGAGGCCAATATGCCGATAGCTGGCTGAAAATTGAGCCTCTGCCCCGTGGAGGAGGCTATGAATTCGTCGATGAAATTGTCGGCGGCGTAATCCCCAGACAGTATATACCGGCGGTTAATAAAGGTGTGCAGGAGGCCATCGCCAGAGGGGTAATAGCGGGATATCCCATGGTTGATGTCAAGGTCTCGTTGGTAGACGGCTCCTTTCACAATGTCGATTCCTCGGAAATGGCCTTTAAAATATCCGGCTCCATGGCCTTTAAAAAAGGGGCTTTAGAGGCCAATCCAATATTATTAGAACCAATAATGAACCTCACCATTACCGTGCCCAAGGACTATGTGGGTGATGTCATCGGTGATATCAACAGCCGCCGCGGCCGGGTCATGGGAATGGATTCAGCTCCAGACGGCGAGATCATCAAGGTACAGGCCCCCATGGCTGAAATCCAGGAATACGGCTCCCTACTCATTGCCATTACCGGAGGTCTGGGCAGTTTTATGAACGATTTTTCCCATTATGAGGAATTACCAGCCCAATTGGCCGACAAGATCATTAACGAGGAGAAAGAGTGAGAGCCGAATACACCTGCGGTATCCTGACTATGAGCGACAAGGGCTCAAGGGGCGAACGTGATGATACCAGCGGCAAGAATCTGCAAGAAATCATGAGGGCCGCCGGCTTTAAAATTGCTTCCTACCAAATCATCCCTGATAACGGGGAGATAATCACCTCCACCCTAAAGGACTGGGCCGATGCCAGGGGCCTTGATCTCATCATCACCACCGGCGGCACCGGAGTCAGCCCCAGCGATGTTACGCCAGAGGCCACAGCGGGGGTCATTGACCGTGAGCTGCCAGGGATTGCCGAGGCCATGCGCCGGGCAAGCTTCAAAATAACCCCTCACGCCATACTCTCCCGCGCCATATCTGGAATCAGGGGCAATTGCCTGATTATCAACCTGCCGGGCAGCAAAAAAGCGGCCCAGGAAAATATTGCCGTTGTTCTTGGCGCTCTGCCCCACGCCATATACAAGATAAAGGGCGGTATGGCTGACTGCGGAACGTAATCCCCTCTCATATAACCGCCAGAATATAGCAGCGACCTCTCTATACAAATTTCATACCCGTCGTGCTCATAAACGTAGCAGTATACATATATTGGTTAGAGTTTCGCATTAAGGACGGTCGATGGTTCTAAGCCGGGAAACAGATTAAATTCTCCCCTGCACCAAGGGGACTGAATTTTTTTCGCGTTTGTTTGCGAAAATCATTCTGTCCCCGAATCGAAAGCCATATAAAAGCCGGTTCTTAACCGGATACTGATTTACCGCCACTTTCGCATACAATCTTTGTCGTACCGCTGGAGAAGTTACAAAAACTGGGGAATGGCCGCTGATATCTGGCCGATATTCGCGCCAGGTGGTGAACAAAATTAACCAGAAGCTGGAGGGCAATAATGGGCTTCAGCTTTCCTGGTTAACATAACCTGTTGAGACTTCAGGTGCAGTCAATATCGACAGCCGGGCATGCCTTACCCTGACAAGCGGATATCTCACCGATAACGTAGGCCTTTTCACCCAGGGCCTCGAGCTGCATAATCACGTCTTCAACACCTTTTGAGCCCACAATCATAATCATACCAATACCACAATTAAAGGTACGGTACATATCAGAGCCGCTTATCTTACCACCCTGGCGCAGAAATTCAAAAATCGGCAGCAGCGGCCATGACTTACGGTCAATAACCGCCCGGCAGCCCTTGGGTAGAACTCGCGGGACATTATCAATAAAACCACCGCCGGTAATATGTACCAGACCGCGAACCGGAAAATTCTTGATTATATTAAGTACCGTCTCGGTGTAAATCCTGGTGGGACGTAAAAGTTCCTCACCAAGAGAGCAGCCCAGATCTTCAACGTAATCATCAACCTTGAGGCCAAGCTCCTCAAAACAGACCTTACGCACCAGAGAGTAACCATTGCTATGGATGCCGCTTGAAGCAAGACCGATAATTTTATCACCCACCCTGATTTCTGAGCCGTCAATAATGGCATCCCGCTCCACGATACCAACGGAAAAACCGGCCAGATCGTAAGAGCCGGGGGCGTAATGCCCCGGCATCTCTGCCGTTTCACCGCCGATAAGCGAACATTTAGATATCTGGCAGCCCCTGGCAACCCCTTTTACCACATCACTCGCCTGCTCTATATCCAAGACCCCAACGGAAAAATAATCCAGGAAAAAAATCGGCCGGGCGCCGGAGACAATAACATCGTTCACGCACATGGCCACCAGGTCAATACCGATGGTATCGTGACAGCCGCACAACTCGGCAATCTTCAATTTAGTACCAACACCATCGGTGGAGGAAACCAATACCGGATCCTGATAGCGGCCGCTGCCAAGGGCAAAGAGCCCCCCAAAACCGCCAATATCAGTCAACACCCCGCGCTGAAAAGTGGCGGCAACCAGAGGCTTTATATTATCGACAAAAACATTGGCCTTATCAATATCAACACCTGCCTCAGCGTATTTTGATTTCTTTTCGGTCATAATTTTATAAGATTCCAAGTTATAATATTTTCTATCTCAACAGTTTGTTAAAAAAAAACGGTAGACAGCCAACCTTACTTTTTAATCTTCGAGACCGTAAAAGTCAATTTATATTATCCGCATTTCATGGCTGACAGAACTTAAATCAGCAACAATTTATGGCCAGAACCGGCCTTCTTCTCACGAATAATATTTATTACTTTTATCAGATCCAGACCAACAAAACTGTACAACTAATAAATTAAGACAATCATTTTTTTTATTTTTATCTTGCCCACAATACCACAATGTGGTATTTAATCATTTCATGTATTTCTTTCATTTCTTATACTCTATAATCAACGATTTGTGTTATATTAAAATCGTGCATCGCCGTCGGTGGTATTATGATCAGTGCAGAATTTCTCGTGGCCCGCAAACGCCTGGGAAAGACCCAAAAAATCATGGCCGAACTTCTCGGAGTTTCAATAAAAGCCGTCCACAGCTACGAACAGGGCTGGCGTAAAATACCGGCCCATGTCGAGCGGCAGATATTTTTTCTTTTATCCAGGCTTGGTAACGATGAAAAGAAGATAAAACCATGCTGGCAGGTAAAAAAATGCCCCCCCAAACGCCGTAACAAATGCCCGGCTTGGGAGTTTCAGGCCGGCAAACTTTGCTGGTTCATAAACGGTACCATCTGTGAATGCCAGGCCCGAAAAACCTGGCAGGACAAAATGGCCGTCTGCCGCCAATGTGAAGTTTTAGTCACCTTATTAAAGAATTCTGAAGTTTCAGATACCTTATTAAAGAATTCCGAAGAACCGGAATCAGCCAAATAAGCAAAAAGAGGAGCAGCAAATGTCAGAGTCTAAGTTGGGCTTTAACACCAGAGCCCTACACAGCGGTTATACCCCGGATTCCACCACCAGGGCCAGAGCAGTTCCCATATTTCAGACCGCCTCTTATATCTTTGAGAATACCGAGCAGGCGGCCAACCTTTTCGCCCTGCGCGGCCCTGATTTTCCAGGTGAAATATACAATCGCTTCACCAACCCCACCTATGAGGCCTTAGAGGCCCGTATCGCCAGCTTAGAGGGCGGGCTGGCTGCCGCCGCCCTTTCCTCGGGGCAGTCGGCCACCTTCATGGCCCTGCTCACCATTGCCGGTAATGGTGACAATATCGTGGCCTCAAATTCCATCTACGGCGGCACCTATACCCTTTTTGATCTTACCTTCCGCCAAAAATTCGGCATTGAGGTTAAATTTGTCGATCCCGATCCCCAGAGCATGAAAGAGGCTATTGACGATAAGACCAAGGCCGTCTTCGCCGAGACCATCGGTAATCCGAAACTGAATGTTCTGGATATCGCGGGAGCTGCCACCGTTGCCCATGATGCTGGTGTTCCATTAATCATTGATAATACCTTTGCCACCCCCTATCTCTGCCGTCCATTTGAGCACGGGGCCGATATAATCATCCACTCGGCTACCAAATGGATCGGCGGCCACGGCACCTCCATCGGCGGCCTGGTTGTGGATTCCGGCAAATTCGACTGGAGCAGCGGCAAATTTACCGACCTCAGCGATGATGATCCCTCTTACCGGGGCGGCCTGAACTATTTAGATGAATTCGGCCAGCTGGCCTATATTGTCAAATTAAAATCCCGCTTTACCAGAGACTTGGGGCCCTGCATGAGCCCCTTTAACGCCTTTCTTTTTCTGCAGGGTTTAGAGACCCTGGCCCTGCGCATGGAACGTCACAGCGCGAACGCCCTGACGGCCGCCCGTTTTCTCCAGGCGCATCCCGAGGTAAGCGAGGTTATTTACCCCGGCCTGGCCGAACACCCCAGCTACGAGCAGGCCCGTAAATATCTCAGCCATGGTTTTGGCGGCATGGTGGGGTTCCGGGTCAGGGGAGGGCTCGCGGCCGGCCGCGACTTTATTGAAAAGCTTACGGTCTTTTCGCATCTCGCCAACGTGGGTGACGCAAAATCACTGGCCATTCATCCAGCCAGTACCACCCACTCGCAGATGACCCCTGAGCAACAGATAGCCGCCGGGGTAACAGAGGATTTTATCCGCCTGTCCATCGGTATTGAAAACATAGAAGATATTATTGCCGATTT
>CAZSOB010000051.1:0-8454 GCA_964608155.1 uncultured Desulfobulbia bacterium | reverse complement strand
ATGAAAGATATCAAGGCCGAAACCGTATACCAGGCCGTCCTCCCCTATCTATAATTGTAATAATTCACCAAGGGCACCGAAATTGATGCTGTCCCATAATGTAAGAGCTCACCAATGCCTTAGATTCCTTCGTTTCAGCCTTCGAGTTACCACCAGATTCATTAAATACTCTCTGTTTGGATTTAAGACATTTTCTGGTAAGCCCCCGACTTTGCAGTATGCAAGAAAGTGCGATTCTCTGGTCATCCTATTTTTTTATCAAATGTTCAGGGTAATCAAAATTGGGTTAGCACAGGTGGTCAATTTGGGGTTGTCATTTCGACTCTCATTGTATCTATGCAGTCTGTATTCTGCTTTAAAATAACTCGCCAGTTTTTTTGCACATTGCACATGAGTATAGAAAATAAAAACAAAAAATTAACATTCTCCTCATTAATGCCAAATATTGATGCGGTTTATTTATAGATAGAAAAGAGCAAAGGGCAATAATGTTTCCCGAAGCTGAAATTCCAAAATATGAAGTTATTTTGTAATTATTCAGGTACAAGCGAAAAACTGCCCTAAACTGTGAGCTATAACTGTTCAGGAAAGCGCAGACTCCGGATTGGGTGCTGCTGAATAGTTACCGTTATTTTTGAGTAAACCATAAGGAGCAGCTGATGAAAACCATTCTGGTGATTATTGATGGATGTCGTTCAGATGGCTTGGAGCAGGCAAAAACACCAAATATTGATCATATGATCGAAAACGGCGCGCATACCTTGAATGCCCGAACAGTGACGCCCTCTATTACCCTGCCGGCCCATTTCAGCATCTTTACGTCTATGCCGCCTATGGGACATAACGTGTTTACCAATACCGGTTATCCTCACCCTTCCTCCACAGCAAGGAGCATCATAGATGTGGCAAAAGATCACGGCAAAAAGACCGCGGCTTTTTACTCCTGGGAGCAGTTTAAAAATCTTTCAGCACCTGGTTCTCTCGACCACTCATACTTCATTAACAGCGGCTCTGTGGAAAACAACGATATTGAGGTTGCACAGGCTGCGGCCTGTAACCTGAATTCCCACAGTCCAGACTTCTGTTTTGTTTATTTAGAGGGAACCGATATTGCCGGACACAGGTCAGGGTTCATGTCAGCGGAGTACCTTGACGCCATTGAGACGGCAGATACAGCCCTTGGTATCATCCTAAATGAGCTGAAAAAAACGAACCAGTCTGACTGTTACAGTATCATTCTGCACAGTGATCATGGTGGCATCAACAATCATCATTTGGAAAATACGCCGGAGGTAATGACTATCCCATGGATTGCGGTTGGTCCTGGAGTGAAACGAAAGCACCTAATTACAGGCAAGGTAAATATTATTGACACAGCACCGACTCTTGCAGGTTTAATGAATATCCCTATGCACCATACCTGGCAGGGACGAGCTGTAAGTGAAATATTCAAGCAAAGCGTTTATGAAACGATTCAGCCTCTATTTTTACACTCTGAATCGAACAGCCGCCCCTTTGTTCATTGCAATTCATAGCAAGGAGAACCGACCCCCTTGATTAGGCCCCAATTGTCTATTTTCAGTTGCAAACAGCATCTCAGGTTGTCATTTCGACCTGTCTCTGGGTTAACTCAACTCCCTCCGCTCTCCTCTCTGCTCGCTCAGAATATGTTTTATGTCAAAATATTTAATTATTTGTAACTGTTTAGGTAGATTTTTGGTAACTATTTAGGAAAGCGCGGACTCCGGATGTGCCCAAGATATGGTTGATAATGTCGTCCGGCAGATAGCGAACGAAGTGAGACTTCCGATAGCGAACGAAGTGAGACTTCGAGACATACGTATACTGGACGGCATTATCGGCCGCAGGTAAGCGAGCTTGCGAGACTTCGGATTGGGTGCAGCTTAGTTACACCTCTTTCACCTCTCCCTGGCGGTAATAAAGCCGCAGATTACGGCCATAGACAACCACGCCGAATATCTGGCCGATGAACAATACCGGGTCACGTCTGAAAATCGCGTAACTGATCACCATGAAAGAGCCGACAAGACTTATGATCCAGAAGCCCATGGGAAACACCGACTCCTTTACCCGTTCGATATATAGCCATTGATAAACAAAACGCCCGGTAAATACCAATTGACCGGCCACCCCCCAGAGCATAAGTTTGAAGGGGATCTGCTTATTAAATAATATATTGCTGTAGCTGTAACTGTCTCCCAGCAGCAGCCAGAGAATGGCCGTGAGAGGGAACAGCCAGCCAGCTATCCGGAACAATACCGGCATCCGCGACCAGCAGCCCTGATAATGGAGATTGCGAATATAAATACCGTAGGTGATGGATTGACCGGCGATAATGGCCAGATCCCGGCGCAGAATCCCATAGATCATGAAGATAAAAGAGGCAACAATACTCAATTGCCAGAAGAGAAGCGGTGACAATACCCGGCCGGCCCGCTCGGAAAAAATCCATTGTACCAGAAGACGGGCCGAAAAGAGGATCTGGGCCAGAAAACCGACACCATAAACAAAATATTGATTCATTCTTTAACTATTTTAGATGGATAGGCAAAATTGACGGACTCGCAAAAAGTCCATCACACACCCCGGGTATGCCTGACGCTGTCAACTTCAACCGCCGGTCATCCGTTCAGAACGACTGGCGATCTTATAGTTGATATAGCGTTTCCGCATCCAGATAAAGGCCAGGGTATCGAAGAATGGACCCAGCAGACGATTCCAGAGATTATATTTGGCCGTCCCGGCGTAACGGGGGAAATGAGCCACCTTCACCTGCTTGACCCGCCCCCCCTGGAGCTGCACCAGGGCAGGTAGAAAACGGTGCGTCCCCTTGAAAAAGGGGATCCGGCGGGCATAATCTGTTTTTATAATTTTTAATGGACAGCAGGTATCAGCAATATGGTCGTTAATCATCAAGCGCCGGAAGCTGTTGGCGAATTTGGAAGACATTCTCTTGACTAAGGTATCCTGCCTTTTAGCCCGGACGCCGTTCACCATATCGTACGCAGGGAAGAACTCAAAAAAAGCGGTGAAATCGGCAGGACTGGTCTGAAGATCAGAATCTATATAGCCAATCAGAGCGGAACGGCAATTATCGATACCGGCCTTCACCGCCGTGCTTAAACCACAATTTTGTGCCAGACTGATAAACCCGTAACGCCTGTCCGCCCGGCAAATCGCCTCAATAAGGGCCTGACTGCCGTCCGTAGAGCCGTCATTAACAAAGAGGATACTGACCCCGTCCCGGCCGCAGTTATTCAGAAAGGCGTCCATCTCCTCCCGGAAACGCCCCAGGCTCTCCTCCTCATTATAAACCGGCACGATAATGGTCAACCACGCGCCACGCGCCTCAGCAGTATTCCGCAAATTTAACGCCCCACACAGAGATTAGCAAATTCCCGGCCGATGGTACTCAGCACGGACATCTTCCGCAATTTGGCCGGAGAGCGCTCACCGTTGACATTGATAATTATCAGACGCCCGGAGCCATGCCGGTAAATATTATCAAAATCCAGCACCGTCCCCAGCACCACTAAGCGGCCGCTGCGCACCCGGTCATGGTAACGAACCACGGCGAGGTCTGTCTGGTAATCGACATTGGCCTCCACATTCTTCCGCAGCCGCTCCTTAAAGGGCCTTTTTTTATCATTATTACGAGAGAGCGCCAGATGCAGGTGATCAAGATCGCGGCGCAGGGCACCGGGCAGATCCCCATACCCCTTCATAAAAAGCCGCACGGCCTCATTACCGGAATTCACGGTAATTAAGAGAACCGGGGTTAAAAGATGCCGCACACCATAATCAACCGCCCCGGCCGAAAGCTCTAACTGGCTGCCGAAATTACGCACCGTGTATATGCCGCCCTCACCCGAACTGATCAGACCGGGAACGATACGGGCATCAGGGTCGGTAAGCCAGGTTATATCGGGGCGGGTTCCAGGTTCGTAGAGCTTGATCCCATGCTTTAGTGCCTGATTATTGCCGACCAGCATCTTTTTGATTATCTCGTAAGGAGGCACCCCGGCCCTGAGCTTATAAACACTGCGCATCCGAGCCTTAACCCCGCCGGCAGTTCCGAGACAGAATATAAGTAATATAAAAACCAGCTTTTTCATATTAATCTCCCTCTTGCAATCAACTTTATTACCTTCCTATATACGGTATTTAATACCTTAATTAAACATTTTTACCACAATCAATTTTACAATTCACTTACTTGACAAGGACAAACAGCATACTTATTGTTGCTTTCAATCAACGATACGCGAAAACATAGAACCCGGAACTGTTTTAATTAACAAGGATTTTCAGGCATAATTATTTTTCTTGCTGAAAATATTTTCCTCCAGATTAATACAGAAAAAAGGAGAAATTGGTGACAAGGCAGGAAGACAATACCGAGATGGACAACAGCCCCGGCGAAATAAAGGCCCAGGCACCTGAAGAGCTGGGAGCAGACAACAGCCCGGTGCCGGCTGAGGGCGGGGAAGAAGGAACGGCCGAACCAGATCATGGCTTAGATCAGCTAACCATTCTCAAGGAAGAAAACAAAGAATGCCGGGACAAGCTTCTACGCCTGGCCGCCGAGTTTGAGAATTACAAGAGACGACAGGCCAAAGAATACGATAACGCCCTGAAATACGCCGCCGAAGATATTCTCAAACAATTATTGCCCACCATCGATAACCTGGAACGGGCTCTGGATCATCATGATTCCAAAAACCCCGCTACCATGATCGAAGGGGTAGAGCTGACCCTGAAGGGCCTGACAACCATGCTGAACAAATTTGGCGTTGAACCAATTTTAAGCACGGAACAGCCCTTTGATCCCAACATCCACGAGGCCATGGTCATGGAGGTCAGCTCCGAAGTTCCGGCCCAGCATGTCATCCGGGAATTTGAAAAGGGTTATCGTTACAAGGATCGCCTGCTGCGGGCCGCCAAGGTTGTAGTATCCAAGGGCGCGGAATAGTTACAGGGATTGTTTACCCAAACCCCCGTCAGAACAGTTATAAATAAAGTTCCCGGCTGCTGGAATGTCAGCTCACGGAAATCAGAATAAGGAGAATTATCATGGGAAAAATTATAGGTATTGATTTAGGAACCACTAACTCCTGCGTAGCCATTATGGAAGGCGGCGACCCGCAGGTTATCACCAACGCCGAGGGCAATAGAACTACCCCCTCCATTGTTGCCTTTGCCGATAATGGTGAGCGTTTAACCGGCCAGGTGGCCAAACGCCAGGCCGTTACCAACCCCACCAAGACCCTGTTTGCCATCAAGCGCCTCATCGGCCGCAAATTTACTGACCCCGAGGTTACCAAGAGTCTGGAGGTCAGCCCCTTTAAGATCGTCAAAAGCAAGGACAACCGGCCCATGGTCGAGATTGACGGCAAGACTTACGGCCCGGCCGAGATCTCAGCGATGATCCTCACCAAGATGAAGCAAACCGCTGAAGAGTACCTCGGTGAGCCGGTTACCGATGCCGTAATCACCGTCCCGGCCTATTTCAACGACAGCCAGCGCCAGGCCACCAAAGATGCCGGCAAGATTGCCGGTCTGGAGGTGCAGAGGATCATTAACGAGCCTACTGCCGCAGCTCTGGCCTATGGTCTGGATAAAAAGAACGAGGAAAAAATTGCCGTATTTGATCTGGGCGGCGGTACCTTTGATATATCCATCCTGGAAATCGGCGATGGTGTTTTCGAGGTTAAATCAACTAATGGTGACACCTTTCTCGGCGGCGAGGATTTTGACCTGCGCATCGTTAACTGGCTGGCCGATGAATTCAAACGGGAAAACGGTATTGATCTCCGCCAGGATAACATGGCCCTCCAGCGCTTGAAGGAAGAGGCGGAAAAGGCCAAGAAGGAATTATCCACCACCATGGAGACGGATATCAATCTGCCCTTTATCACAGCTGACGCCAGCGGCCCCAAACATTTAAACATCAAGTTAAGCCGCGCCAAACTTGAAGACCTGGTGGGCGACCTTGTTGACCGTACAGTGACCCCCTGCAAGACGGCCCTCAAAGACGCCGGCCTTTCTCCATCCGACATTGACGAGGTAATCCTGGTGGGCGGGATGAGCAGAATGCCCTTAGTGCAGAAGAAGGTGCAGGAAATATTCGGCAAAGAGCCGCATAAGGGGGTTAATCCCGATGAGGTTGTAGCCATTGGCGCCGCTATTCAGGGCGGGGTATTGAAGGGCGATGTCAAGGATGTCCTGCTCTTGGATGTTACCCCCCTCTCCCTGGGCATTGAGACCCTGGGCGGCGTTACCACCAAACTGATTGAGAAAAACACCACCATCCCCACCAAGAAAAGTCAGATATTCTCCACGGCTGCCGACAGCCAGCCCGCCGTCTCCATCCATGTCCTGCAGGGCGAGAGAGAGATGGCCTCCGACAACAAGACAATCGGCCGTTTTGAGCTCACCGATCTGCCGCCCGCCCCGAGGGGTGTGCCGCAGATTGAAGTAACTTTTGATCTTGATGCCAACGGCATTCTGCATGTTTCAGCCAAGGATATGGGAACCGGCAAGGAGCAATCCATCCGGATTACCGCCTCCAGCGGGCTTTCTGAGGATGAAATTGAGAAGATGAAGCATGATGCTGATGCCCATGCCGATGAGGATAAAAAGCGTAAAGAGCTCATTGAGGCCAAGAATCAGGCCGACTCCATCATCTACGCCACCGAGAAGAGCCTGAAGGAGGTTGGCGACAAGGTAGACGCCGATACCAAGAAAAAGGTGGAGGATGCCAGTGCCAAGCTCAAAAAGACCATGGAAGGCGACGACACCGAGGCCATAAAGAACGACACTGAGGCCCTGACCCAGGCCTCTCACAAGCTGGCTGAGATCATGTATTCTCAGGCCACCAAGGATCAGCCTGGCCCTGGGCCCGAGGCCGGAGCAGGGCCCGGAGCTGATACCGGAGCTGGCAAAAAAGATGATGACGACGTGGTTGATGCCGACTTTGAAGAGGTAAAATAGATTTATCCATGAAAATATTATCCGGCATTCAGCCCTCCGGGCAGCTTCATATCGGCAATTACTTCGGTATGATGCTGCCCATGATTAACTATATGGATAAAGGTAAGCTCTATGCCTTTATTGTTAACCTGCATGCCCTGACCACGGTTCACGATCCAGAACGTCTAAAGCGGCAGACCCTGAACGCGGCCATGGACTTCATGGCCCTGGGCCTTGATCCCGAACGCTGCGTATTCTGGGTGCAGGGCGATGTACCGGAGGTGACGGAACTAAGCTGGATATTATCCACCCTCACCCCCATGGGTTTACTGGAACGCTGCCACTCCTATAAGGATAAGGTCGCGAAAGGGATTACCGCGAGTCACGGCCTCTTCGCCTATCCAGTTCTCATGGCGGCCGACATCCTCGTCTACCAAGCCGACAAGGTACCGGTGGGCAAGGATCAAAAGCAGCATCTTGAGGTGGCCCGCGACATTGCCATCAAGTTCAATAACGCCTTTGGTGAGACCTTTGTCCTGCCGGAGGCGGTTATCGACGATAATGTCGCCACCGTACCCGGCATAGACGGTCAGAAGATGTCCAAATCCTACGGCAACACCATCAATATCTTTCAGGACGCCAAGTCCCTGAAGAAGTCGGTAATGGCCATCAAGACCGACTCCACCCCGGTGGCAGATCCCAAAGATCCGGACAAATGCAATCTCTATAACATATTTAAACTCTTTGCCCCGGCCGCGCGTGTCTCCGAGGTCAGGAATCTTTACCTTAACGGCGGGGCCGCATACGGCCACATCAAGCAGGAACTGGTGGATATCCTCTGGGAGTTCTTCCGTGAGCCCCGGGCCCGCCGGGCGGAACTCGGCGCTGATCCCGGCCAGGTCAAAAAGATACTGATTCAGGGAGCCGAAAAGGCCAGAAAACAGGCCGCCGCCACCCTGGATCTGGTGAAAGGACGTGTCGGTCTCCGCTATTAACCGCACGTCATTTTTTTGACAAAGAGCAACCTTTTTCCTTCTATCATCTCGTCAGGTGGGCAATTTCTGCCCACCTGATTTTTTTTATCTCAAGACCAATATTCCCCTCCCCCTTATTTGCCCGGCCCTGAGCATCTCTATTAGTCACCCCGCCCTTATTTTCCCCTTTGGCACGATAATAGCATTAAGCATTAAAACAAAGATGCCGATAATAGTTATTAGAACATCCAAGGCCGTACACAGTAAGGGCTTGTTTTACGAGGAGATGAACAATGATGCTTGGCGCAACGACTTACGACAATCCGAGTCAGGAAATAAATCTAAACAGCCTGGTGGTAGAGCTAGAGCATTATCGACGACAGTCGGAATGGCTGGGAGTGGTAAATGACCTCCACGCCAGGCTCTCCGGAGCCGTTGATCTGCCGACCATGCTGGAGGCCTTTTCCGTCTGGCTGACCCCCCTGGT
>CAZSOB010000050.1:0-8476 GCA_964608155.1 uncultured Desulfobulbia bacterium | reverse complement strand
ACGCCCTGAAATACACCCAGCGGGTAAGGCGGCATAATGGCCATTATCGGAAGGCTGTGGCCTATGGCCGCCGGATTATAAAGGATTATTTTGGTGCAGGGCAGCCGGGCATAAAATTAAATGTCTTTAGCACTGGTGAGCATATCCCCACCCATGAGATTGCTTCCCTCTTTGATGACGGTTTTACCGGCCATAACCAGGTTGAGGATCTGAGCCGCGGGCATGGTCTGGCCTTTATCAAATATGTGGTGGAGATGCATGGCGGTCAGGTGGGTTATGAACCCACCGCCGAGGGTAATAATTTTTATTTTATCCTGCCCCTGCTGCAATCTGAAACTAACAGCCATACCCGGTCACCCGGGTACAACGAAACATGAAAGTCGTGGCAAGGCCAACACCATTGGCAGGTGACTTTCATATAAAGGTCTGAAATGGAATTATTAGCCCCGGCCGGTACCCTTGAAGTATTTGAAACAGCGGTGAGAAGCGGCGCGGATGCTGTATACGTGGGCGCGCCGGCCGTCAACGCCAGGGCTCTGGCCCATAATTTCACCCTGGCGGAGTGTGCCGCCATGACAGATTTTGCTCACGCACACGGGGTGAAGATCTATTTCGCCATGAACTCGCTGCTCAAGGACAGCGATCTGGCCCCGGCCCTTAAATTATTAGCCTTTTTCCAGAAAATCGGGGCCGATGCCCTGATTATTCAGGATCTGGGCCTTTTTTATGGCGCGCGGCGTTATTTCCCCGATCTTCCCCTCCACGCCTCGACTCTCATGGGGGCTCACAATTCTCTTGGCGTACGGCAACTGGCGGAGATGGGCTTTGAACGGGTGGTCGTGGCCCGTGAGATGCGGCTTACTGAAATTGCCGCCGCCACCCGCAGCACCCCGGTGGAGCTGGAGGCTTTCGTGCATGGGGCCATGTGTTTCTCCTACTCCGGGCTCTGTATGTTCAGCAGCTACGCGGGCGGTAAGAGCGGTCTGCGGGGCCGCTGTGTACAGCCCTGCCGCCGTCGTTATCACTGGCGCAATGACGGGCGTAAAAAGTCGGGCGGTTATCTTTTTTCCATGAACGATCTCTGCGGCCTGTCTCTGGTTGATGAGCTGCGGCAGGCCGGAGTTTGTTCCCTGAAGATTGAAGGTCGGATGCGGAACCGTCAATATGTGGAGCAGGTGGTGGGGGCATATCGTCTGGTTTTGGATCATCCCGCCGGGCAGGATGCTATGGCCGAGGCGGAGATGATGCTGGCCTCGGCCATGGGGCGTAAATCAAGTCAGGGTTATTTTAAACTCAGGGCACAGGGTGATGATGACCTTATAAGTTCGCAGCATTCTGGTAATATTGGCCTTTTCGTTGGCGTTGTGACCGGTGGTTTACGGGCCGGGCGGGGCGAAATTAAGCTCAAGGTACCACTCGCCTCTGGTGACCGTCTGCGGGTGCATCAGGAAAAAAGCGGCGAACGCCTGTCCTGGACGCTTGATAATATGCGGGCGGCGAGCCGGGAAATCAGCACCGGGGCAGGCGGCTCACAGGTTTCCATGGTTCTGCCCCCCGGTACCCGGCCAGGGGATTGCGTTTATAAGGTGGATACCAGAGACTCCAGAGCCAGAGCCAGGCGCGGTTCTATTCACTCCGGTCAGTTCCAGGCCTTAGTCAAGAAAATTCAGGCTGATCCCGCCGCTGATAATTTATGCCGGAGTCTTGGCCTGACTGGGAAGGCCCTTAAGGTGCCGCGCCTCCAGGTGAAGGATAAGGCGCGGGGCTGGCAGCAAGGCGGCCGGCAGATGGAAAAAGGCAGTTACCAACCTTTACCATGGTGGTTGAAGGTTGATGATCTCATGATCCTGCGTAAGATAACGGATCTTGTTCCCGATCGTTTGGTTGTGGTTTTGTCGCCTGTTTCTCTGCGGCAATTCAAACGCCAGGGAGTAAGCGGCCCCCTGCGCCGGGGGATGGTGTGGGCTCTGCCGCCGGTAATTGTTGAGGAGGATCTGCCCTTCTTTACTCAGGCTGTAGTTTATCTGGCCCGCCATGATTTTATGGACTGGCAGATTGGCCATATCTCTCAGAAGTTGATATTCCAGGAGGCGGCCATGACGTTGGCGGCCCCTGGCGGGCGGCCCGCCAAGGGCAGGCGCCGCCGTCCGCCGTCCATGAAGCCTCGCTCATTCCGGCTTTATGGGCACTACAGTTTAAATATTATGAATACATTTGCCCTGCGTGAGGCGGCCGCCTTAGGCATCCGCCAGCCGCAGATATCCCTGGAAGCGGATATGGAGATGTGTGCCAGACTGGGACGTTCGGCGCGGGAGATACCGGCAGGGATAACCGTTTACGCGTACCCACCCCTCTTCACCGCCCGCCCGCAGCCCAGCTTTTTCAAATACGATAAGCCCTTTGTCAGCCCCAGGGATGAGCAGTTCGTTCTTCGTCGTAACAATAACCTTACTCAGGCTGTACCGCTTATGCCGTTTTCCATCCTCGCGGCCGGTTCGGAGCTTAAGAAGGCCGGACTTAATTATATGGTGGTGGATATTTCAGGTGTAAAAATCGGCAGCCGGGAGCTTGCCCTGCTGCGGCGGCAGCTGGGCATAGGAAATCATCATCGTCAGACAAAGCTCAGCACCTTTAACTATAGGCTGACCCTGCAATAAATTTGCAAACCATCCAGGTTTGCTTGAATTATGAGGCTCAGGAAAAGCCCGATGACGAGGCGCAGCCGCCGGAAAATGCTCCGCTGGGGATGGAACCAGCCGAGTGAGATGATAACTTAAGACTGGCCGCTGATATGGTCTTTCGCACCAGGTTACTACCGCATTTCTGGCAGTTGATCCCTGACTCATCGTTCTTTGAGAAGATAATTTTTTCAAAAACAGTCCCGCATTTCTGGCATTTATATTCATAAATCGGCATGGTGATTTTCCTCCATTAATTGCTTGTGATTAGTTTTTTGTTTCTATGCCACCAGAGGGCGACGATTAGAGAGGCCCCGCTTATGTCGGCCATAATATCAGTTAGGCTGGCATCCCGCAAGGGGACGAAAATCTGGTGAAATTCATCACTTGCCCCATAGGCCGCGCAGAAGAATATGGTCAGACCGGCAATGGCTGTCGGCCGCAGGGAACGGCGGGCTGGGTGCAAACCGAATAACACCGAGGCGCCAAGGGCGCCATACTCGATGGCATGGTATAATTTATCAATATTGACTATATCCGGCAGGTTAATGCTGTCCCCTGTCTGACTTGACATTATAAAGATAGCAGTCATCATTACCAGCATGGGTAAAAAACGGATAAATTTCAGGTCACGCTGCCAGGTATGAGTCATAGCTTATGTTTGCTGGAATAGTCTTAGTTTTATCTGAAAATTACCTGCCAATGGTGTTGGCTTTGTCCGGTATCGGGCATGGTCATTATAACGCAAGGACATAAAAATGAAATCCAAATGTAAACATTTTTGCCGATAAGTAAAGGGGGGGGTAATTAAAAGGGAGCAGGTAAATTGGCAACCATTTTGGCTCTGAACGGCAGTCCTCGAAGGGGTGGAAACACCGAACTTCTGCTCCAGGCAGTGTCTGAGGGGGGTGGCAGGCCGGCCGGGGGGGTAAAGATTGAACTCTTAAATTATGGGGGTAGCATTTGGGGTAAATATGGTTAAATGGCAAACTTCAGCTTGACAAAAGTGTCTCTATAGCTTATCTATTGCATCTCATATCTCAATGGCCCCTTCGTCTAGCGGTTAGGACGTCGGCCTCTCACGCCGGTAACACGAGTTCGATTCTCGTAGGGGTCACCATATGGTAAATTCAAGCACCTGCCCCATTTTTTGGGCAGGTGCTTTTTTTTTTGCGCCTGGCGGGGGATTCCAAAAGATAAGTCAGTTCACTAAATCCGGCGATATCAACATCTGTCTGAAAATCTTTTATGCTATCCCAATTTTTTGCCTTGTACGCCTGTGGCCGTAGTGAACTGGCTTACGACCTTCGATAATTGCTGGAGCTGATAGGGCTTGGTGAGGGCGGCACAGAAGCCATACTCCGTGCAGTTGGCCATAATTGGATCATTTGAGTAGCCGCTTGAGACAATTACCCTGGCCTCCGGATCAATTTTGTGAATCTCCCGCACCGCGTCTTTTCCCCCCATCCCGCCTGGAATAGTGATATCCATGATGATTAGATCAAACGGCCTGGCCGTATTCATGGACTCTCGGTACAATTCTATTACCTCTTCGCCATTGGCTGACAGCACGACCTCATGCCCCATATAAACCAACATTGTTTTAACCAGATTCTGCACCATCTCATTATCGTCCATTACCAGGATTCTGGCACGGGATGATACTACCGCGCCTGGTGTTTCCTGCTTTGCTGCTTCCAGGTGCTTCGAGGCGGGAAGATAAATGGTAAATGTAGTGCCGATCCCCAGAGCAGAGCTTGTTGAGATATGGCCATTATGTTTTTTGATTATGGATTGGGTTATTGCAAGACCGAGGCCGTTGCCCTTGTGTTTGGTGGTGAAATAGGGGTCAAATATTTTATCCAGTACATTGGGCGGCATACCAACGCCGTTATCCTGGATTGATATTTTGACAAACCGGCCCTCCGGCATAAAAGACAGCCCCTCGGTACTGATAGAGGGCAGGTTTTCGCCGGTTATCGTGATGCTGCCTCCTTCCGGCATGGCATGACTGGCATTAAGGACAATATTTTGGATTACCTGGCTTATTTGTCCAGTATCAATATCAACGAGCCATAAATCTGCCGGAATCCTGTATTGGCAGGCAACCTTGTCGCCGTGCAGGACAAAATTCGCTGAATCTTTGATGACATTTTTCAGAGAAGATGTGGCTTTGACCGGTTCGCCGCCTTTGGCAAAGGTCAAGAGCTGCTGGGTCAGATCTTTGGCCCTGAGCGAGGCCTTTTCCGCCGCTGACAGGAGATCTTTAGTCCCCTCTTCCAGCTTTGGATCAAGGATAGCCAGATTGAGATTGCCTAAAATTGCCGTTAAAATATTATTGAAGTCATGGGCGATACCACCGGCCAGGACACCAATGGACTCTAATTTTTTGACCTTCATCAGCTCTCTTGCGGTCTTGAGTTGGGCTGTAACATCCCTGAAGACCAGAACCACCCCGATAATCTCGCTCTGATTATTGCGAATCGGGGCGCCGCTGTCGGCAATGTCTCTTTTCCTGCCGTCTCTGGCTATCAGCACCGTATGATTGGCCAAGCCGATAATGTGACCGTTGCTGAGAACTTTGGTGGCCGGATTTTCACATATTTTCCTGGTTTGGGAATTGATAATATGAAAAATCTTCTCCAGAGGCCTCCCGGCCGCCTCCTTGGCGCTCCAACCCGTGAGGATCTCGGCAACCTTGTTTAAAAGGACAATATTACCGGCAGTGTCGGTGGTTATAACACCGTCACCAATACTTCGTAAGGTTACGGACAACTGTTCTTTCTCCGCGGCCAGCTCAATTTGGGCTTGTCGGCGCTCGGAGATATCTATACTGTATTCAATCATCTGAATCAGCTCGCCCTGCCGGTCAAACACCGGGTAGGCATAGATCTCAATATTCCGTCTGTTGCCCTCTGGATCGAAATGAACATGCTCCACCATGGCAGGTTTTTTCGTTCGCTTTATGATATTAAGCGGGCAGGGATGATTAGTCCCGTCGCAGGGGCTGTCCTGGTGGTGGGTGAGGGCGTAGCAGGTACTCGTGCCGTCGGCTTTGAGGCCGCTGGCGGAGTTGGCGATTTTGATCGAATAATCATTGACGTCAATGGCGTAAAATGGGTGCGTCAGGGATTCCAGGATACTTCTTATATACTTATTTTGCTGCGCCAGGTCTTCTTCCGCCTTGCATCGCACATTGTTTTCTTCCTGTAACTCCGTGATTTTTTGACGGACGGCATCGCGCATAGACACAAAGCTGCGGGCCAGCGCCCCCAGTTCATCTCTGCCGTCAGTATTATCAACAGGCTGGTCAAGCCTGCCTTCTGCTATGGCCCTGGCGGCGATAGTCAGGCGGGTTATCGGCTCAGTGAAACGGGCCACCAATATTGATAAAACCAGCAGTACCACAACGCTTATACTGCCCATTATACCAATGAGGAGATTACGAAATTTTCTGACATCAGCATACTTGAGTTCCAACGGCACCGTATAGCCAACCACCCAATGCCATGCCGGAAATTGTTTAAAGATGTACCATTGGTCATGAGAAAGACAGCAGGTAAAGGCCCCTTGCTTTGACCCCAGCATTTTTTTTAAGACCTTTGCCTGCTCGATGGCGGTATCTTCCATGGGAAGATTCGGTTGCATAACCACGTTGCCTTCGGTGTCGATAATGAAGGGATAAATATCGCGGTTCGGATGGGTGTAATAGTTTTTCCGGAGATCTTGCAGCGCTGATTCCTTGAAGTCTTTCGAGTATGCCTCTATCATTCCGGTTTTTTGGAGGCGTTGGTTATCTCTGCTCAGGAGGCCCAGGATTGTCTCAATCTTTTCGCTATAGACAACTTGCTGGCTTTTGTCGATTATCTGCTTTAGTTCGGCATTCGCCAGCAGCAGGACGCTCACGGTAGAAAAAATAAAGGCGCCTATAATCAGGGATAGAAGTTTTACTGTTATTGATCCTGGTTTCATTGTTTATTAACCCGTAACTATGTAGCGTAATAACCGTGATGATTCCAGTAGTTATCCCGCATAAGGCCGAATAATTTACTCAATTGGGGCTGCTGGCGTTTCAATAAGTGTCGCCTTGTTTAACAATCTCATGGGGAATTTTATTTTTAGGCGCTTGGCCAATTGCATGTTGAGGTAAAGCTGTGAACTCTTATTAGTGGTGAGCGGAATCTCCGCCGGCGACGTTCCATCCAGCACTCTAAGCGCTGTATTTCCTAACCACCAACCTTGCTCCGCGCCAATGTTTACCTTGCCGAGGAGGACAAAATGAAGATTCTGTTTCCCCGTGCTGCCGGATGGAATTCTGCTATGTTTTAAGGCAAATTGTTCTGCCAGTTTTTGATTCCAGCCCTTAACGCCAACCGAGGTTAGCCACACAAGTATATCAGCCGTGTTTTGCAGCTTGAGGTACTCTTTTTTCCAGGCGGTAAAATTAGTTACCAGGGCACCGTCCGTGAAATTCAGGTGTAAAATGTTTTTCATGTAGTCGAGGGTTTTCTCCTCGGATAAAACTTTTGCCCCGATGAAGCCAAGACGATTCCCCTTCGCATAGGGCTTTAACATCTTTATTGTTTCAAGTATGGGAGCGACTTCTACCATTCCCGTGATATTTTTAACTGGAAAACCATAAACTCCGGCATCCCAGTTTACTCCGCAAAAGATGACGGGGATGGATGAATTTTTGTAATAAGGGGCGATCAAATACTTTGCCGCATTATCATCGCTGGTCAGAATAATATCTGGATGCCAGGACTCAATAATTTTTTTAGCGGCCAGCGCCGCCCGTTTTTTGCCCTTTTCCGAGGAATGGTGTTTTGTGTCCATGCGGTAAATTTTTAACACCACATCGCTTTTTGAGGTGTCAAGTGTGTCGTCTGGTCTGGCCGTTATATTAAGCGCCTTTAATAATCCAGCTTCTATGTTGTCACTCCACAGGTACCCCTTATGATATGAGTTCACGAAAAATATTTTTTTGGGTACGGCGCTGATCAGATGCGCGGTTTTTAAAAGTTCCATGGGGAATTTAATCCCCAGTTTTTTGGCAATTTTCAGGTTCAGATATATTTTTGCCCTTTTATTGGCCACAATGGGTATATCCCGCGGTGATTTACCCATTAGGATGGCAAGTGCCGTTTTAGCGGCATATTCACCTTGTTCTCTGCCGCTTTTAGCGAAGGTGAGGAGGGCGTAGCGGGAGGTGAATTTCAGCATGGCACCGGTGGGTATCGTGGTGTTTTGATTAACAAAATTAATCATTTCTGGGCGATCAAAGCCCCGCACGCTCCGGCATTCCTGCAATATTAACATATCGGATTTCTTCTGGAGTTCGAGAAATGCCTGCTTGAGTTCAGTGAATGTCCTGACGAAACGTGCCGTTAATTTGGTATGGAATATCTTGACAATGTTGTCATACTCCTTATGTCCCGTTAAGTTATCGGCGGCGAGATAGCCGATTCTGCCGCCCCTGGCGAATTTTTTGAGGGCGGCGATCAAGGGTTTATAGAGGGCCACTTCGATCATCCCGGTGACGTTTTTTGCCGGAAAGCCGTAGACGCTGGCGTCCCAGTTCAGCCCGCAAAAGACAAAGGGCAGCCTGCCGCCCCTGAAATACGGGACAATAAGATATTTGGCGGCATTGTCGTCGGAGGCGATGACAACATCAGGTCTCCACGAGTCGATCAGATGTCTGGCGGTCAGGGCGGCCTGTTGCTTGAATTTTGTTGACGGATGGCGTTTGGTGTCCATGTGGAAAATTTTCAGTTCCACATCCTTGCGGCCGCGCAGGA
>CAZSOB010000049.1:0-8518 GCA_964608155.1 uncultured Desulfobulbia bacterium | reverse complement strand
CGGCAGCGGAAGATATCCTGGAGAATGACCTGGCGGCTTACAACCAGCCCGAGATCAAGATTAATGATCCCCTGGAGCCCTTAAACCGGGTGGTTTTTCAGTTTAACGACAAACTTTATACCTATGTCCTGGAACCGACTGCCAAGGCCTGGAAATTTGTTCTGCCCCAGCCCCTGCGGGCCAGTTTATGGAGCGCCTTTCATAATTTCCTGACCCCGGTACGGCTCGTAAATGATCTCTTGCAGGGGCAGTTCGCTGCCTCCGGAGTGGAATTGTCCCGTTTTGTGCTCAATACTACGGTGGGGGTTGGAGGTCTGGGCGATCCGGCCCAATATGTTTTTCATCTGCAAACCTCTGATGAGGATCTGGGCCAGACTCTGGGGCGTTACGGGGTCGGTGAGGGATTTTATATCTGCTGGCCTTTCTTAGGCCCATCTAACTTGCGTGACACTGTGGGGATGGCTGGAGACTCCTTTTTTGATCCCGTGACTTATATGATCTCTTCTGACTGGAAGGCCCTGCTGGCAGTACATGCTGTAAGGAAGGTTAATTATATCTCCCTCAATATCGGGGAGTATGAACAGTTCAAGGAGGCCGCCTTTGATCCCTATACGGCCATGAAGGAGTTTTATACCAAGAATCGTCGTCAGAAAATCAAGAATAAGATCAGCCACCATGTTGATAGTACTGATCATAACATTTCCGGGGTAAGTCATGAACGGCCAATGCTTGAGTCCCCCGACTTCTCTAAGGCACGGGCCGGAGTTGTGCATGTCCGGGATAAATTTTTTGTGCAGGTTGGGGTTTTCTGGCGGCATGACGGCATGCGGGACTTAAACCGCAGATTAACCGCCATGGGCTGTAAAACCGTGGTGGTGATCTATAACCGGGGAGACTATAAATTTTATGGTCTGCAGATCCCGGCCGGCAGGGACTTTATGGCCGCCAAAACTATGGAACTGCGGCTAACAGCGGCGGGATTTCATGATACAATGGTGGTTACGCATGCCATGTGACAGCTTGCCCGGTCACCCTGGCACAACGAAACATGAACGCTGCACCAAGGGGGCTGAATTTTTTTCGCGTCTGTTTGCGAAAATTATTCTGTCCCCGAATCGAAGCTACGAAAAATAAAATCAGTTCCTTTTGTCCTGATTTGCCACCACTTTTAAAATAGAGGCCGGGATTGTTCGGTTGTTCGACTGAATAGTTGTTTGAATTGTTACTAATTATTAATCTTTAAAAAAAATATTAATGATGCTTAGGCTTAAGAAAAACGCTGGTTTAAATAAAACAAAGTCATTTATGCTTCTGGCTGTGTTATGCGCGGTCGTTATGCCCTGGGGAGGCAAGGCTCTGGCCCTTAAGGTGGATGAGCCCTTAAACCAGATTGAAAATACGGTTAACAAGGCTTTGGCCCTGCTCAAAGATCCGGTTCTAAAAACGCAGCAGGGGCTGAGACAGCAAAAGCTTTATGAACTGATTGACTATCGTTTTGATTTTCAACTAATGGGCCGTCTTGCTCTCGGCCCGGCCTGGAGGACAGTTGATCCTAAGGAGCGTGCCACTTTTGTGCGTTTATTCTCTGATCTTCTCAAAAATACCTATGTGCGGCGGGTTGACTCCTATACTGCCGGCCGGATGACCTTTATTAAACAGCTGAAGCGTAAGAATCTGGCCCTTGTTTACAGTAAGTATGAGAACAACAATGATACCATGTCCATTAATTATAAAATGAGAAATACTAACGGTATCTGGCGGGTATATGATGTTGTTATTGAGGGAGTGAGTATTGTTAAGCAGTATCGGCGTCAATTCGCTCAGATTTTATTGAATGAACAAATGAGCGGTTTAATTAAACGTCTGAAAGCCAAATTAAAGATCCTGAGGCGGGTCGATGACCGGCAGGCCAACTCATAGTTTTAACCCCATCCCTGATTACAGGCCCTGCTGTCCGGGGCTAATGAGACATTAAGATTACTGGCAGCTTTTTAAAAACAGATAATGCGGCTTGTCATGTGTAACTATGTCTCAGTCCTTTTTCCGCTTGTTGAAATTCCTTGACATTACGGTGTAATTTCTTATACTCAACAATTTTTCACCAACAGAACTTAGAGCATTAAAAGGACACGCTTAGTGAGCCGGTTTTTAAAGCCGGATAACTATACTATCCGTTTCTGTTGGTCGGCTATGCAAGTAACAGCAATGCCAGATCACCCGGGCACAACGAAACATGAAAGTAGTTGCAAGGCCAACACCCTTGGTAGGTGACTTTCATATAAATAAATACTTGTTTTCGCATTTCCGCCTTCAACTAAATTTATTAAATTATCAAGAGGTACGAATATGGCTTTACCTAAACATCGGCAATCTCATTCAAAAACCAGACTAAGACGTTCTCATGATGCCCTGCGGCCCGCTAGCATATCCGCCTGCCCTGAGTGTGGGGAGCCCAAGCAGCCTCATCGGCTTTGTGCTGGCTGTGGTACCTACAACGGTAAAAAGATTATCCAGTTTGACGACGAAGCAGATTAAGTGCGGAGGCCGGTCTATGTCAACAAGCAGCTGTCTTAATTTCAGGGGGATGGCGTGCGTGTAGCTCTTGATGGCATGGGCGGGGATCTCGGCTCTGGCGAAATGGTTGCCGGTGCTGTTCAGGCGGTTTGTGAACTGGGACTTCAGGTGACCTTACTGGGGGATGAGACTATTCTTCGCAAGGCTCTTGAAAAGCACGAACGGGAGCTGTCATCCTGCCAGCCTGATTCATCTGATAACGACTCCTCTCCGGTGGTTGAGGTTAAATCGGCTTTTTCGCGGATTGATATAGTGCATACCACTCAAGTCGTGGAGATGGGTGAGGCCCCTCTCGAGGCGGTTCGCCATAAAAAGGATTCTTCAATTATGGCGGCCTTTGGACTTCTTAAAAAAGGCCGGGTTGATGCCGTAGTCAGCGCTGGTAATTCCGGGGCAACCATGGCGGCGGCCGTGAAAACAGTGGGGCGGCTGCCTGGTATATCACGGCCCGGTATCGCCGGGATTTTTCCCACCATGAAGAAGCCCTTGGTGATGATGGATGTGGGAGCAAATGTCGATTGTCGTCCCCTCCATCTCCTGCAGTTTGGCGCCATGGCCGCTGCCTTCTCCAAATTATTGTTTGGAATTGATAAGCCCCGTGTCGGCCTTTTGAGCATAGGGGAAGAACGGGGCAAGGGGAATGCCCTGGTCAAGGGTGCCCATGATTTATTATCCAAAAGTCGGTTGAATTATATAGGCAACGTTGAGGGACGTGATACCTTTCAGGGGGATGTGGATGTCATTGTCTGTGACGGCTTTGTCGGCAATGTCTGCCTGAAATTAAGTGAGGGACTGGCCGAGGCCATGGTTGCTATGCTGCGGGAAGAATTCGATAAGAGTTTGACATCAAAGGTGGGGTATCTCTTGAGCCGAAGTTCGTACGTTAATCTCAAAAAGAGAACTGACTACGCTGAGTATGGTGGAGCGCCTCTTCTCGGCTTGCAGGGCATAGGCATTATATGTCACGGCCGCTCCCATGCCCGGGCGATTAAAAATGCGGTGCGGATTGCGGCAGAACTCGCGGAAAAAAGGGTGAACGATCATATTCTTGAACTCCTGGCCAACGCCCTGCCTGTAATGGATACCGCCGTTGCCCACTGACAAAATGAAATCATTTATCCTTGGAACAGGCTCGGCTCTGCCAGTTAGAATACTGACCAACGCCGAGCTGGAAACCATGGTGGACACCAGTGATGAGTGGATTTCCACCCGAACCGGAATCAAAAACAGGCATATATCCGGGGCTGGAGAAGAAACCTCTAAACTGGCGGCGCAGGCGGCTGCCAGGGCCTTGGAAATGGCTGGATTGACACCGTTGGATCTGGATCTTATTCTGGTCGGCACCATCTCCAGTGAAATGTCCATGCCATCCTGTGCCTGCCTGGTGCAGAAGGAATTGGGGGCTAAAAACGCCTTTGCCTATGATCTGAATGCCGCTTGCTGCGGCTTTCTTTATGGCCTTGACATGGCGGACAGCTACCTCTGTCGGCGGCCGGAGATGAAGATTATGCTCATCGGGGCAGAGACTCTGTCTTCCCGGGTTGACTGGCAGGATCGTAATACCTGTGTCCTCTTTGGTGACGGGGCCGGGGCCTGTGTGGTCAGCGGTGCGGCACCGGGTAGCGGCATGTTGGCCAGTAAGCTGCATGCCGACGGCAATCTTTATAAGTTATTATATATGGATTCAGCGAGAGGCATGAATCCCGAACTGGCCAATGCCCGGAACGAGGGGGCATTTATAAAAATGAGCGGCCGGGATGTCTTTAAGTATGCGGTGCGGGCTATGACCGGCAGTGTCAATGAAGTCCTTGAGCAGACCGGGATCAGCAAGGATGAGATTAAATTGATAATTCCCCATCAGGCCAATCGGCGGATTATCAACAGCCTGCTGGAACATTTGGCCATTCCAGCCGAAAAGGCCTATGTTAACATGAATAAATATGGTAATACCTCCGCGGCAAGCATTCCCATAGCTCTGGATGAGGCTAATCGGGAGGGGTTGCTGAAGTCAGGGGATATTCTTCTGTTATGCGCCTTTGGCGGCGGTTTTACCTGGGGTTCGGCCATTATACGCTGGTAAGAGAGTTCTCCAGCACATCATCTTTGCCCATTTTTGCCTTCTCGTATACCAGAGTATGCCTCAAAGTTAAAAATGAACAGGTAAGCGCAGACTCCGAATCTGAGGCACTTCTTAACAGTTACATTCAGTGGTTATTGCTAATTTCGGGCATTTCGCTGAATAGTTATAATACAGTTTATAATAACCATGCCCGGCTGCCCGGGCACAACGAAACATGAAAGTTGTGTCTAAGCCAACACCTTGGCTGGTGACTTTCAAACAAACAATTCGGAGATAAATGTGGACTATTTTTTGACAGAAGATCAACAAATGATTGTTGAAGTAGCCCAACAGATAACCGATGAAAAAATAATTCCCTGCCGCGCCGAACTGGATGAAAAAGAGGAATTCCCCCGTGAAATTCTGCGCCAGATCGGACAAGCCGACCTGGCCGGTCTTTATATAGACGAGGAGTATGGCGGTTATGGCGGCGGCTGCTTTGACATGGTTCTGGCCCTTGAACAACTTGCCCGCGGCTGTGTGGGGATTGCCACCAGTTTTGCGGCCAACGGTCTGGGGGCCTATCCCATTATTCTCTCCGGCAGTAAAGAGTTGAAAAATCGCTATTTGCCTTTAATTGCCAGTGGTAAAAAATACTCAGCCTTTGCCCTGACTGAGGCCAATGCCGGCAGCGATGCCTCCGGAATTCAGGCCACAGCGGTGCTTGACGGTGATGAATGGGTCTTAAATGGCACTAAACAATGGATTACCAATGGTGGCGAGGCCAATATCTATTCGGTAATTGCCATTACCGATCCCCACAAGGGGGCGCGGGGGGCCACCATGTTTGTGGTGGAGGATACTGACCCCGGCTTTTCCTATGGTCACAAAGAAAAAAAACTCGGTATTCGGGCCTCTTCCACCAGGGAATTGATCTTTAAGGACTGCCGTATTCCCGTGAACCGGATGATCGGGCGCCGGGGTGCTGGCTTTATTACGGTCATGAAGACCCTTGACCATTCCCGGCCGGGGATTGCCATTCTCGGGGTTGGATTGGCCCAGGGTGCCCTTGATGAAGCAGTGGTTTATGCCAAACAGCGGATTCAGTTCGGTAAACCGATTATCTCTTTTCAGGCGGTTCAACATCTGCTGGCCGATATGGCCATTGAGACTGAGGCGGCCAGGGCTCTGGTTTATGCCGCTGCCAAACATATTGACGCTCATCCCAAACAGATGTCCAAGGCCTCTTCCATGTGCAAGGTCTTTGCCACTGATATGGCCATGAAGGTTACAACCAATGCTGTACAGGTGTTAGGCGGTTACGGTTATATGCGTGATTACCCCGTGGAAAAGATGATGCGGGATGCCAAAATTCTTCAGATATATGAGGGGACAAATCAGATCCAGCGTAATGTGATAGGCCAGGAGTTGAATAAGGAATATAATAAATGAACATTATTGTCTGTCTGAAACAGGTTCCTGACACCAGGAATGTCCGTCTTGATCCCAAGACCAATACCATGAGCCGGGAGGGGGTGGAGAGCATTATGAACCCCTATGACCGCCATGCCCTGGAAGAGGGGGTACGTCTATCGGCCCAATATGGCGGTACGGTTACCGCCCTCAGTATGGGGCCGCCCCAGGCCGCTGAGATGTTGAGGCAGGCCGTCGCCTGCGGGGCTGACCAGGGGGTGCTGATTTCCGACCGGGCCTTTGCCGGAGCCGATACCCTTGCCACCACCTATACCCTGGCAAGGGCCGTTCTTACCCTGGGGGCTGCCGATCTGATTATTTGCGGTAAACAGGCTATTGACGGTGATACCGCCCAGGTCGGGCCGGGGTTGGCCCGTCGTCTTGATCTGGCCTATGCCTCCTGTATCAGCAAAATTCATGAGGTGCGGGATGATTGTCTGCTGGCCCGGCGGATGATGGATGACGGCTATGACGAGCTGGAAATCACCCTGCCGGCCCTGTTGACTGTGGTGCGAGAGATAAATGAACCCCGTATTCCGTCCTTAAAGGGCAAAATGAAGGCTAAAAAAGCGGTGATTAAAACCTTTAGCGCCGCTGATATAGGGGCGGATGTTTCTTTTCTCGGCCTTGCTGGTTCACCTACGAAGGTAGCCCGGGTTTTCGCGCCGGATGCCAGGGGGAAGAGAGCCATGCTTGAGGGAACGGTGATTGAGCAGGTAAAAGAGCTGGCCGCAAGATTAGAGGCCATTATTTAAGGTGATGTCCTCATGTTGAATATTGATAAAAAATTATGTATTGGCTGCGGTGTTTGTGAAGAAAACTGTGCCTTTGGGGCTATAACTGTCGTTGATGGCTTGGCTCAGGTCAATGATAAATGTACACTCTGTGGTAATTGTGTTGATCTTTGCGAGGTTGGAGCCCTGTTTATTGAGGAAGGGGAGGCCGCTCCCAAGACTGATCTCGCCGCCTATAGCGGGGTATGGGTATACGCGGAATTTCGGCAGGGGAAAATAGCGCCGGTGGTGCTGGAGCTTCTTGGCGCTGGCCGAGGTCTTGCCGATGAACGAGGGGTCAAGCTTACTGCCGTATTGCTTGGCTGCCAGCTAAAAAATATTGCCGGGGAGTTGATTGCCCGGGGCTGCGATGAGGTTTTGCAGATTGACAATCCGGCCCTGGAAAATTTTGTTGATGAGCCTTACGCCAATGTCCTTTCCAGCCTGATTGAGCAACGGCGGCCGGAGATAGTCCTGGCCGGGGCCACGGCTGTCGGCCGTTCCTTTATTCCTCAGGTCGCCACCATCGTGGGGGCGGGACTCACCGCTGACTGTACCGAGCTGGCTATTGATGAAGACGGCAGTTTGCTACAGACCAGGCCGGCTTTTGGTGGTAATATTATGGCCACCATAGTTTGTCCCGATACCCGGCCGCAGATGGCCACGGTTCGGCCAATGGTTATGAAGGCTCTGCCCGCTGATCCCCATCGCCAGGGGGTGGTGGAGAACCTGAATGCTGAACAATTTAATTTGACCTCCAGGGTAAGAGTATTAAGTTCTGTGACAGCCGCGCCCGATAAGGTCAGACTCTCGGAGGCCGATATTGTGGTCGCCGGTGGCCGTGGTCTGGAGAGTGCCAAGGGCTTTGCCTTGCTGGGTGAGCTGGCGGAGGTTCTGGGCGGCTCGGTTGCTGCCTCCAGGGCGGCAGTGGATGCCGGCTGGATAGAGTATCCCTATCAGGTGGGGCAGACTGGCAAGACTGTTGCCCCTAAGATATATATTTGCTGTGGAATCTCCGGTGCCATTCAGCATGTTGTTGGCATGCAGTCCTCAGAGACAATTATTGCCATTAACAAGGATTCCGCTGCCCCCATCTTTAATGTCGCCACCTATGGGATAGTGGGTGATCTCTTTGAAATTCTACCCCTTCTTATTGATGAGCTGAAAGGGGCTAAATGAACGTTTTCGGTATTTTGAATGATGAACTTAACTGATAAAATCGCTCTGGTAACCGGCGGCGGGCGTGGTATTGGCCGGGCCGTGAGTATTTTACTTGCCTCTCTCGGGGCCGAAGTGGTAATTAATTACGTTAACCGGTCGCAGGCGGCCGATGAGACCGCAGACTTTATCCGGGAACAGGGGGGAAAGGCTGAGACCTTACGTTTTGACGTCGCTCAGGCCGGAGAAGTGCAGGCGGCGGTGAAGGATATTCTTGCCCGTCACGCTCGTTTAGATATTCTGGTTAATAATGCAGGGATTACCAGAGACGGTTTACTTGTGAAGATGAAGGAGGAGGCTTGGGACGCGGTCTTAAACACCAATCTCAAGGGCTCCTTTAATTGTCTTAAGGCCGTATCCAGGGCGATGATGAAGCAGCGTTGGGGCCGGATTATTAATATTACCTCGGTTATCGGTTTTG
>CAZSOB010000048.1:0-8643 GCA_964608155.1 uncultured Desulfobulbia bacterium | reverse complement strand
TAACTGTTTAGATGTGCCCGAGATGTGGCTGATAATGCCGTCCAGCTATACATAACGTATGCTGGACGGCATTATCAGCCGCAGGTAGCGCAGACTCCGGATTGGGTGCAGCTAAATAGTTCGCCATTATAATCAGCATACCCCGAAACATACAGAAAAATGCCAATTCATCCCTTTGATTTCGAATTACAGACCGATGTATTCTCCACCCCGAGGGGGCGGGATATATTCGCGGAGACCAGCCGTGTCCAGAACTGGCTGGATTTTGAGGCCGCCCTGGCCCTCAGCCAAGCCGAACTGGGGATTATTCCCGCCGCGGCAGCCACGGTCATTCAAGACAAAGCTCGACTTACCAGCCTCGACATGGCAGCCATTGCCGACGAATATACCCGCAACCGCAATTCTCTTATGCCGGTTATCAAGGCCCTGCGCCAGGCCTGCGGCCCGGCCGGGGAGTTTGTCCATTACGGCGCCACCACCCAGGATGTCATTGACAGCGGCCAGATAATCGCCCTAAAACAGGTTGTTGAAATAATCAGAAACAACCTGTTCCAGATTGAAGATTTACTCCTTGACATGGCCCGGCGCTACCGCAACCAAGTGATGATCGGCCGCACCCACAGCCAGCAGGCCGCTCCCATTACCTTCGGCCTGAAGACCGCCGTCTGGCTCAGCGAGCTGGGCCGCCATATCCTGCGCCTGGAAGAACTTAAACCCCGGCTGCTTAAAGGCCAGTTAAGCGGCGCGGTGGGTGCCATGTCCGCCCTGGGCGACCAGGGGCGGGAGCTGGCACGCCTGACCATGGACAGGTTAGGTCTTGGAGTCAGCACCGTCTCCTGGCATACGTCCCGTGACAATATAGCCGAAGCCGCTTGCTTTTTCGCCATGCTCAGCGCCACCGCCACCAAAATTGCCAATGAAATATTTCAACTCGGCAAGACCGAAATTATGGAGTTAAGGGAATCGCCGCCCAGCGGTAAATCAGCGGGCAGCAGCACCATGCCCCATAAACGCAACCCGGTAATCTGTGAACGAATCGCGGCAATGAACAGTCATATCCGCTCGTTAAGCGGAGTTATCATGGAGGCCATGATCCACGAAAACGAACGTGACCCCCGCGCCCTGTGGTCAGAATGGCTGGCCGTACCACAAATTTCCGTTTACACCATGACCACCCTGCAATATCTGCTGGAGATACTAAGCAATTTAGAAGTCAACACGGCTGCCATGCGTAAAAACCTCCTCTGCCATAAGGAGATGATCCTCTCGGAATGGCTTTTGTTCCGCCTGAGTACGGTCATGGGCAAGGCAGAGGCTCTTGAAGCCCTGACCCCGCTTATCAAACGGGCCGGGGCGGAAAAGCTGCCGCTGAAGGAGTTATTGAGCGCAGACCCCGAGATCATGGGTGTTCTCAGCCCGGCTGATCTTGACAATCTCGACCGGCCGGAAAATTATATCGGCCTCGCGGCCCGGATTGTGGATGACGTTGTCAGGGAAACAACCGCCCGGCGCCGGGAAAACAAGGCCGGAGGCAAACCATGACCCCCTGTGATATTCACGCCCATATCACAGATTCCCGCTTCTTCAGCCATGGATACGCCACCGACGAGGCCCGGCGAATTTTCTGTGATCAGCGGCGCCTGCAGCGCTGGCTTGATGTGGAGAGCGCCCTGTTGCGCGCCCAGGCCCGACTGAGCATTATCCCGGCCGCCGCCGCTGAACGGCTGCGGGAAACCGCCCGCATAGATAAATTTGATCTCCAGGCAATTAAAAATGATATCACCCTCACCGGACACTCCCTTGTACCGCTTCTCCGGCAATGGCAGCAGATAACCGATGAAGCGGCGGGAGAATATATTCATTTCGGCGCCACCACTCAGGATATAGAGGATACCGCCCAGGCCCTGGAGCTGAAAGAGATATGCGCCATAATTCAGCGGGATCTCGCCCATATAATCCATCTGCTGGCTAACCTGGCAGATAAATACAAAGGCCTGAGCATGATCGGCCGCACCCATGGCCAGGCAGCCCTGCCCACAACTCTGGGACTCAAAATAGCCGGCTGGCTGGACGAAACGCTCCGCAACCAGCAGAGGCTGACGGCATGCCAGAAACGCCTCCTGGTCTGCCAGCTCTTCGGCGGCACCGGCAGCATGGACTCCCTGTCGAGCAAGTCATTTGAATTATTAAATATCTTTGCCGATGATCTGGAACTCGGCGTGCCGGACACTGCCTGGCACGCCTGCCGGGATCGAACGGCCGAGTTTATCTCGATTCTGGCTCTGACCACCGGCGGCCTAGGCCGAATCGCCAATGAAATATGCCAATTAACACGGGAGGAAATAGGTGAACTGGCCGAGCCATTCAAGCCGGGACAGATTGGCAGCTCCACCATGCCTCACAAGAAAAATCCGGAGCTCTGCGAACAAGTTGTGGTACTGGCCAAATTAGTAAAGAACAATGCCGCCGCCGGCCTTGACTGTCTGCTTAACGAGCATGAACGTGATTATCGGGCCGTCCGCCTGGAATGGGCTATTTTAACCGAAGCAGCCATGTACTCCTGCGCCTCTTTAAACCTGATGAAAAGGATTTTAAGTGGTTTAAAGGTTAACAGGGAAAAGATTACTCATAATCTTGACCGGGCCGCCATTATGGTCTGCTCCGAGGCCCTGATGTTTGTTATCGGCGAAAAAACAGGCAAGCAGTCCGCCCATGAACTTATCTACCAGGCCTCTATGAACAGCACCGGCCCGGAGAATCTTATCCAGAAACTGCATGAGGCGCCGGTGGTCAATAAATTTTTTTCCATTCACGATCTCCAGGAGGCAGTACAACACCCGCAACGCCACATCGGTCAGGCACTTCGTCTCGTTGACCTGGTATTGTCACGAGTGGACAAGGTAAAGCTCAAGCACCTGCGGAATATTAAAATTCAGCCATGCCCTGTAAAAGGCTGCAAAAAAGTAAAACTGTAACTATTCAGCGTGATGTATAGAAGTAACAATAACCACCGGAGTGTAACTGTTCAGCAGTGCTCCAGGTTCGTTCATTCTGGACTTCGAAGCATACTTTTGTATTCGAGAAGTCACGAATGGACGAGGTAAGCGTAGACTCCGAGATGGGGTGCTGCTGAATAGTTACCAAAAAAGTTCTATACTAACGGTTAAAACAGACGGGGTTAATTAACAAATTCCCATCGTACTCGTTAGATATCAAGCTGTTCGACAAAAAAAGGGCCGCGAATATTTTATCCCCCCGCAAGACCCGTTTTTTATAGTGGCACAAAGAACCGCCAGGCATTATATTTGCGGAGTTACAGTCACCGGGGCACAACCTCCACACAGATCTTGCGTTTAGAAACTCCGCCAGGCCGGCAAACTTCACAGTCTTCACCAGCCGCTATCCGGGATTTATGGCTTATAACAATAAGACGATACAATTTATCACAGGAGATAATAAAATGTTACGGAACACCATCCGCCTGCTCGTTATCATGGTTCTCTGCCTTGGGGCCGCTAATCTTGTTCAGGCCTGCGTGGGGCGTACCCTCTATATTGGAGCTCTACGATCCAGCCATGACAAGCTCATGGCCGAGATGGTCTCGCTGTTAATCAACGAACGTACCGGCACCACCGTCCAGATTCGCTATTTTGACGATAACGCCGGCCTTTATAAGGCTGCCGCCTCCAACAAAGAAAAGGAGCGGATTGACATCATGGTTGAAGACACCGTTGACGCTCTGCGGGTTCTGAAAAAAACGCCCAGCGGTAAAGCCGATGATGATTATCTCACCGTCAAAAAGATATTTGACAAAAAATTAAATATTATCTGGCTGAATCCCTTTGGTTACCAGAACATCGGGGCTGATGGCCGCCAGTCGGAGAGCGCCCCCCTGCTGCGCCGCGATGTATTGACCAACTTTCCCCTGCTGCCCAGGGTTTTGAACAAATTATCTGGTGCCATCTCCAACCGCAGCTATAAAAACCTGATGAAAAAGGTAGACAACGGCAAAAAGCCCCGGAACGTGGCCAAAGATTTCCTGAAACGTAAAAAATTAATTTAACCCCGTGCCCTGTAATGAAACATATCGCCGTTATCGTCTGCGCCTTTCTACTGCTCGCCGCCTGCACCTCCGCCCCCAAACAGAGTCCGCACAAAGTCGGCAAGACCGCCGGCAGCCAGCCGGCCGCCAAGCTGCCCACCTATAAGATAGGTTACATGATCTGCAACAGCCGTAAGGAAACAAACGCCCGTTTTAAACCGCTTACCGCTTATCTCGGTAAAAAACTGGGCGTCAATCTCAAGATGGAGGCCATCGACACCACCGATTTCAGCAAAAGGGTTGACGACCTGGACTTTACTCACACCAACTCGCTGCTCTACATCATCATGCACCGCTTTAACGGTATTGAAGTTCTGGCCACCGAAAAAAAAGATTCCCTGGGCTCCATGTCTCAGGGGGTAATTATTACCCTTAAAAACAGCCCCATCAAGCGAGTCGAAGACCTGAAAGGCAAAACCATGATCTTTGGCCCCCCCCTGGCCCCCACCGGCTTCATGAGCCAGATCGACATCCTGCAGAACCACGGTATTAATCCCGACAAAGACCTGGCTTTTTATACGGTTCCCAAAGGTTCCGATAAACACGAAAAGGTGGCCTATGCCGTCCTCTTTCATCGTTATGAGGCCGGAGCTCTACCCCTTGCTGACGTACAGAAGATGATCGCTGAGAATAAAATATCCAAGAATGATTTTCGGATTCTGGCGCGCGGTGAGATTATACCCTATTGTAATTTCGCGGTGACCCAGCGGGTAAGCGCGGCCTTTGCCAAAAAATTTAAAGAGGCCCTTATCGGCATCAACAAGAATACAACAGTGGCTTACGACGGTGAGGTGCTAAAGGTCTTGAAACAGGCCATGGACGACGGTTATGAGGCGGCCACTGACGCTGAATTTGATGTGGTAAGGGCGATGGCGAAACGCACCAACATGCCGCCGTATCAGAAATATTAGTTTCTTACAGCACCCGATCCATTATAAGACCGGATTCCTGCTGCAAACTAACCAACAGACCGCTTAAGGCATCAAAATCAATGGCCATATTATGGATAATCCGGCACTCAACACCATCGGTACAGTCATAAATATCCAGCCCCCAGTCATCACCCTTTCTGGCGATTACCAGATGAATCATGATCCCACAGGCCGACAGATTATCGTTAAGACGCTGCACCAGCAGTCTTATTTCCCGAATGGAGGCCGCCTGGGAGCGGGGAACCGGCCGCTCATGCTCCCTGGCACGATTACGGCTCCAGTCACGACGCAGAAAGAGACGGTCAACCGCCCGCACCGCACTGACCGGCGTTACAGGCACCACCTCTTTTTTTCTGGGCTTTGGCGCCACAGTGGTCTTACCCAGAGGTTCTTTGATTTCCCAAACCGTCATACCAGCCTCCTGACCTATTTATCGGCATTATCGCTGAATCATTAAATAGTTGGGTCAAAAAACGGCATTAATAATGCTTACACACCCGATTCGGGGACAGAATAATTTTCGCAAACAAACGCGAAAAAAATTCAGTCCCCTTGGTGCAGGGGGGAAAGGAGAGATAATTAATCAACAACTGCAAGTTCCGGCACAGATCAAAGTTCGATTTCCACCCCCTCACGGGCAAAAAATATCTCCGGTTCGTTATTCCCGGCCGCCGCGCAATATTTTTCGGCCAGTTCATCCATCTCGGAATCGGTGCGCATGGGATCGTGGTGAAACATGGCCATCTTCTTAATCTTGCAGCGTTTGGCGACCTGAACGGCATATTCCATGGAGGAGTGGCCCCAGCCCATCTTTGAATCCTCGTATTCCTTCTGAGTATATTGGGCATCATAAACAACCAGGTCCGCTCCCTCAAGAAAACTCTCCATCACCTTGTTCTGCTCCATTGCCACCAACTCGCCTTCCTGAGCCATGGCCTTATCATAAGAGGGATCATCGGGGTCGGTACAAAAAATATTATTATAGGTTTCGGTGTCATAGGCGGTACAGAACACCTTGCCGCGATATTCAAAACGATAGCCGAGACAAAGGATGGGATGATTGAGATATTTAGTGGTCAAGATAAGACCGTCGCCGAGATCAAAGCTTCCCTCCTTGAGATTATTATACTCTAAATGGGCGGCCAGTTCGGCATCACGCACCGGGAAATAGCGGTAAGTCATCTGGCCGCCGACAATGGTCTCCAGGGTATCGGCCTCATGGGTAACAGGGCCGTGAATCCGCATCGTGGTAGTAGGCAGATAGAGGGGAACAAAAAAGGGAAAGCCCATTATGTGATCCCAATGGGTATGAGAGAGGTAAAGATCGGCGTTAATATTACCTTTGGGCAGATCATTGGCCATCATGTAGTTGCCCAGCTCTCTGATTCCCGAACCGGCATCAATTATTATAAGACGCTCAATCTCATCAAGACGAATCTCAATACAGGCCGTGTTGCCGCCGTATTTAACCGTTTGCGGGCCGGGACACGGAATAGATCCCCGAACCCCCCAGAATTTAACACGCATAGCTCTCCTTTTGAGTGACCTGCAGGAAAATCTGGGCCTTGCTTATTTCACTTTTAACTGTCTTGTTCAATGAAGTAATCCCCTTCCAGGTCAAACCCATCATATCCATAACATTAAGCAAGAATACACCGTCCGGGAACAGGTCGCCAGCCGAGCCGATCTCATAAATATTGGCATATATATTGGCCAGAGCCACGGTGGTGACTAATTGTTTATTTTCAGTGGAGGCCCGCTCCGGGCTGTGATGACAGCTTAAGGCCTCAACCAGGGTATCATTCAGGCTCCATTTTCGGCCTATCAGACGTCCAGCCTCACTATGTCCAATTCCGACGATTAACTGTTCACTGACATCCAGAGAACTCTGCTCCAAATCCGCCAGCTGCAGGGCCTGCGTATAATCATCGGCAAAACAGTTATTCAGGGGAATCTTACCGAGGTCGTGTAGCAGGCCGGCAACAAAATACTCCTCGCGCTCCGCCGCCGGCACCTTAAGCAGGCCGGCCAGGGCCTTGGCCGTAACCCCGACACAGATGGAGTGAGCCCAGAACTCATCCATGGGCAGACTTTTAAAAGAGCCCCTCTTACTCATGCTGCCGATAACCGCTGTACTCAAGGCCAGGTTTTTAACCGTGTTAAGGCCCAGCATGATAATGGCTCTGGTCAGGGAGGTAATCTGATTGGAAAGGGAGTAATAAGCGGAGTTGATAAGTTTTAAGACCTGACCGGTAAGCACCGGATCAAGAGCGACAACCCGGTTCAGGTCGTTGGGTGAGGTGGTGGGAGTATTACAGACCTCGAGAACCTTGGTTACCGTAGTGGAAAGACTCGGCATGCGCTCAATAAATTGCTGAATCCTGTCAGTTTGTGAATCACTTTCCATGCAAGAAGGCTCGTTGAATCCTTAGAATACCAGGCAGTCATGAACCTGCCCACACAAGATAATTAAAAAATCATAGCATTAATCAGGGCGTTGTGCAAAAGAAAGTTGTGATCTCGCAGGAGACAGCAAGAGATAGGGGGGGGAAGAAAACAGGAGAAATCAGCGGTTATTAAAGGCCACCGCTTCTTTATAGGTGATACCGCTGCCGCCAAAGATATCAAGGGCGCTGCCGATGGTTACATCAAGGCGGCCGGCACCGATTCCCTCCAGGCGCTGGAGATCGGCCATATTGTGTACTCCGCCGGCATAGGTAACTGGAATGGGTGAAAAGGCGGCTAAATCGGCGGCCAGATCAGTGGCAATACCGCAGCATTTACCCTCCACATCCACGGCGTGTACCAGAAATTCAGCACAGAAAGTGGAAAAATACTCCAGGGTCTGCCGATTGATGGTGACCTCGGTAAATTTCTGCCAGCGGTCAGTAACCACAAAATAGTCATTGCCCCTTTTGCGGCAGCTTAAATCAATCACCAGCCTCTCACGGCCGACAACGCCGGTTAGTTCGGCAAGGCGATCAGCGAATACCCTGCCGTCCTTAAAGACGTAGGAGGTGACAATAACCGCGCTGGCTCCCTGCTCAAGCCAGAAAGAGGCATTGGCGGCGTTAATCCCGCCGCCGATCTGCATACCGCCCGGGTAGGCCCACAGAGCTTCAAGGGCGGCATTATCACAACCGGGGCCAAGTTTGATAATATGACCACCGGTGAGATTATCGTTTTTATAGAGATCAGCGTAAAAGGAGGACGGGTGTTCCGACGAAAAATTAACCTGCAGTTCCTGATTGTCATCATCAAGGGTAGAACCGACAATCTGTTTTACCCGGCCGTCATGGAGATCAATACAGGGACGGAATTTCATAAACCGCTGTTCAGCCCCAGACCAGCATACTGGTGGGATCAAGGCGCATGGCCTTGCCGGGATCCACACAGCCGGTATCATCCTTAACGGTCTTCAGGAAAATTTTACCGTCACCGTCGTCAGCGGGCTGCAGCATCAACAGGGTATCAAAGATATCGGCTTTATCTTTGAAGACGGCTGGCAGATTATCACCACTGCCGGCTTCGTCTCGATGGCTGACAGCGGAGAACCAGATATTAATCCCCATTTCCTTCTGCAAGGCGTGCATGTCATCAAGAAGTTGA
>CAZSOB010000047.1:0-8651 GCA_964608155.1 uncultured Desulfobulbia bacterium | reverse complement strand
CCCGAATGGACGAGGTAAGCGTAGACTCCGAGATGGGGTGCTGCTGAATAGTTACATATCTTCCATCATAATTGAGCAGAGGCGGAAGCAAGGGCATTAAGGCTTGTCGACCGCCACTGTCATCTTGGAGAAATCGCCCACCCGTAAAAAAAGATCGGCAATGGCCGCCAGCAGATGGAGACGGTTATTGCGGACAGCGGGATTATCGGTCATCACCATGACCTCGTCAAAAAACACGTCCACCGGTTCCTTCATCTTGAGAATAATATTCATGGCCTCGGTGTATTTTTGATCTTCTAAAAGGGGGGCGGCCTGGGCACTTACAGTCTGAAGGCTATGGTATAAATTCTTTTCCGCCGCCATCTCAAGAAGTTCGGGGTTTACCTCTGCCGCCTCGTGGCCCTTAATAATATTCATGACCCGCTTAAAGGAACCGGCCAGGAGAGAAAAACTATTCTCACGGCTAATGGCAATGAGCGCCTCAAGGCGGCATTGACAATCGACAATATCCGTAAACGATACCGAGACTACAGCCTCAACGGCCTCGGCTGCCCGGCCTCGTCTGATCTGATCATTCACAAAACGTCCTTTGATAAAATCAAGGGTCTGCGCGCGGGCCTCAGACGGAGAAACAGTTAATTTATCCCCGTAAAGCCGCAGAGCCTCGTTCAGGCAGTCGATGAGGGGCAGGGAGAGATTACGCTGGAGGATAATATGGATAAGCCCCAGGGCCTGACGACGAAGGCCAAATGGATCGGTAGTGCCCGAAGGCCGCTGGCCGATTCCGAAGCAGCCAGCCAGGGTATCTAAGCGGTCTGCCATGCTCACCACCGCCCCGGCCAAACCAACAGGCAGAGGGCTGCCGGCCCGTATCGGCATATAATGCTCGGCAATAGCCTGGGCCGTCTCAGCTGACTCACCATCCAAGAGGGCATAATCACGGCCCATGAGCCCTTGCAGAGTAGGAAATTCATTAACCATCTCGGTGAGCAGATCGGCCTTGGACAGATAGGCGGCCCTTGAGACGGTCTGGCTAAGTTCCGGGGCCAGAATAGCAGCTATCTTCTCGGCCAGGGCCTGGACGCGGATAGTCTTCTCCCGCATGGTGCCCAATTTAGCCTGAAATATGATACCGTCGAGATCAGCAACCCGCTCCTCAAGTTTACGGCGCTGATCCTCCCGAAAGAAGAAGAGTCCATCCTCCAGACGAGCCCTGAGTACCCGTTGATGACCCTCAGCCCCCACAGCGGCGTCCTTCACCCTGGTGTTATTAACGGCGACAAAATTAGCCAGCAGTCGGCCGTTATCATCGACAATGGCAAAATATTTCTGATGCTCACGCATTGAAGTAATGAGGGCATCCTTGGGGAGTTCGAGAAATTTATCATCAAAGGTGCCGCGAATGGCATGGGGTGACTCTACGAGATTGGCCACCGTTTCCATTAATTCGGCATCCGGTAATATCGTACCGCCCGAACCCTGAGCGGCCCTGGTGATTTCTGTGAGAACGGCGGCCTGACGTTCCGCCGGATCAGCGAGGACATGATGTTCCCTGAGAACCGCTATATATTGGCCATAATTTTTGACCTCAATAGTCTGAGGCGCCATAAAACGATGCCCATAAGTAAGAACCCCGGTCTCACCGGCACCCTCCACCGTACAGGGTACCACCTTACCATCATAGAGGGCCATAAGCCATTGAATGGGCCGGGCGAAGGTAGTACGGCTTGCCCCCCAGCGCATTGACTTGGGAAAGGAGATTGATTTAATGAGTTCAGGCAGCAGACTGCTAAGTAATTCTCTCGTGGCCCGGCCCCGGCGTTCCTGACGAATCATCAAATACTCACCCTTGGCGGTATTAATAATCTGAATATCAGATAGAGATGCCCCGCGTGATTTAGCAAAGCCCAGTGCCGCCTTGGTCGGCTGCCCCTCGGTATCAAAAGCTGCCTTTTTAGGCGGCCCTATAATTTCTTCTGTTTTATCCGGCTGCCGGCTGGCCAGATTATCAACACTTATGGTCAGACGGCGGGGAGTAACCACACCCTGGATCTCACCATGCTTGAGTTCCATTTCCGACAGGGCAGCGGCAAAATTTTCTTGCAGACTGTTTAAGGCCGGCAGGAGATAGCCGGCAGGAATCTCTTCACTGCCAATTTCAAAGATAAATTGATTTTTCATAATTAGTTATAAATTATTATTCAGGTAACTTCTCAGGTATTTTACAGAGTTAAAAGCGGTGGGTAACAGCGGCTGAACACATTTATTACGATGTAACTATTCAGCTGCACCCAATCTGAGCAGTTACATTCAGTGGTTATTGCTAATTACTGGCATTTCGCTGAATAGTTACATTACGATTACTATAACCTGACATTTCGGCTTTGGCGCGCACAGCAGGTGCGGCCTGCTTATGAGACCGGCCGCGTAAAACCCGCTTCCAATTCCGCGAAGGTATTGCCGCCCGGCGCGTAATTCTTAATATTCACCTTAAAACCACGAATATCCTGGTGATCCCGCAATTTCCTTCCCAAGTCTCTGGTCAGCCCCTCAACACTCAACTCCCGCTGCTCCCCGGCCTGCTCCGGCCAGGTAAGATTATGGCAGGTAACAGACTCAATCAAGCGAATTAAGTCCTCAATCCAGACAAAACGCCGAAAACGGAATTGGACAGCAGCGACGCCCCAGTTACCAAGGGATTTCGGCAATCCGGCCACGGCCGGAGCCGGGCTGGGTGCGGCAATGGGTACCCGCAGTTCCATGATAAGATCATCACTGTCGTGCAGGGAGCCATGCATCCGGCAGATATACTCCACTGTCACCGCCTGGCCGCCTTGATTTTTTTTCAGGAAATAGGGAAATTCAATCTCGATATGAGCGGCCTGGGCCTGCAGCTTATCCTTCATGCCGCTCAAAATGGTATGAAAATTCTTTAAATTTATTGCGCCGTGTACCCGGTTTAAAATCTCCACAAACCGGCTCATATGGGTACCCTTGAAATGATGTGGCAAATTTACATACATATTCATCGTCGCCACGGTCTTCTGGGTGGTATTTTCTTTGTCCAGAACCGTAATGGGATAGGAGATATGTTTCACCCCGACCTTCTTGATATTAATCTTACGAAAATCGGGTTGGTTCTGAATATCTTTCATCTCAGCCAAGATGCCTTTTCACCGCGGCCTTCAAGTTGTCGAGATTGGCAGATTTAACCAGATATTCATCTGAGGCCCAGGAGGATATATCCTGCTTGAACTCCTCATAAGCGGAGCAGAGAATAACCGGCAGAGCGGGATTTAATTCCTTAATCTGACGCAGGGTCTCCAGGCCGTTCATGCCAGGCATATTTATATCAAGAATAATTAGATCAGCGTTTAAATCCCGAAGCTTTTCCAGGGCTTCTTCGCCCGAATAGGCCGAATAAATCTTATAGCCCTCCTCTTCGAGTTCATCGCTGTAAAGGAGATGGATGGACTCCTCATCATCAACAAGCAGAATATTCTTCATAACTCGGCCTCCCTTAGATATTTAGCGGCATCTTCCGGCGGGGTGGGATTAATGTAAAAGCCTGATCCCCATTCAAAACCGGCAATCTGGGTGAGCTTGGGGACAATCTCAAAATGCCAATGAAAATATTCCATGGGCTGAGATCTTAAGGGTGAGGTGTGCAGGACAAAATTATAGGGGGCGTTGGCAATACATTTATCTAAACGCCGCAGGCATTCGGAAAAAATAGCCGCCAGGAGCGTAAACTGATTATCATCCATGGATATGTAGGCGGAAGAATGCCGTTTCGGCAGCACCCACATCTCAAAGGGCGAACGGGGAGCAAAGGGGGTGATAACCAGGAATTCCTCGTTCTCACAGACTATTCTGCTTTTCTCATTCAGTTCCTGATAAATTATGTCACAGAATATACAGCGTTCCTTGTATTTGTAATAGGTTTTACTGCCTTGAAGTTCCGAGACAATCATGCGCGGCAGGATGGGCAGGGCAATAAGCTGCGAATGAGAGTGTTCCAGGGAGGCCCCGGCCGCCTTACCATGATTTTTAAAAACCATGACATAACGGAAACGTGGATCATGGGCCAGATCAATGAGCCGGTCACGATAGGCATGCAGGACATTCAGCAGACGGTTCTGGGGCAGATAGGCAAAGACCTCATCGTGACGGGGAGTCTCAATTATAACCTCATGGGCTCCAATACCGTTCATCTTGTCATAGAGCCCCTCCCCCATCTTATCGAGATTACCCTCGATGACTAAGGCGGGATATTTATTAGGTACCACCCGCAGATCCCAGCCGGGGGAATTTGCCGAGCGCTCCTGAGTGCTGTAGCTCAAGACCTCCGACGGGGTAGTTTTCTCATTACCGGAGCATAGAGGACAGAAACCGCCTTTGACATCACCCCGGTCAACAATAAAATCGGTGGGACGTTTACCTCTCTCTTTGGCGATGATTATCCAACGGCCAAGGATTGGGTCTTTTCGAAGTTCCGGCATTTACTTATCCTTAGATAACCCGTTGCGAGAAAAAGCAGCTTCTATACGCCACAAAATGACCAACAGAGCCGCCTTTAACCAGCGTGAACCTTCTCAAAATTTTCCTGTTCCGTCTTGCAGTCAATACAGAGGGTAGTTACCGGGCGGGCCTCAAGGCGTTCCAGGGATATATCATCACCACATTTATCACATATTCCATACGACTCATTATCAATCCGCTCAATGGCTGATTTAATTTTAGTCAGTAATTTCCGTTCCCGATCTCTGATCCGAAGCTCAAAACTGCGATCCGACTCAGCCGAGGCCCGATCTGTTGGGTCTGGGTATTTGTCATTCTGACCTGTCATCTCAGCCAGAGTTTTATCGGCCTCAGACAAGAGATCCTCGTGCATAGTCTCCAGCTTGTTGCGAAAATATTTCAGTTGCTTTTTATCCATGTTAAATCCTCAAGTTAAACAATGACGCCAAGCGCCGCTTCTCCGTTTACTGATTACAGAATCTCTTTCTCTTGTTAATTCCCAATGGGACGGCAAACAGCTCTTAACGCCGCTGGCGCACCAACAACAGTCACAAAACCACCGGCAATTGATCACAGGGTGAAACCAGCAGGCAACTCGCAAACCGGCCCCTGTAAGCGGTTACAGGGGGCCGGAGATGCGAGGCGTCGGGCGGTGAAGCGTACATCGGCACGTGAGCAGCCCGATAACGAAGCAGATTCGGTGCCCTGTGATCGCTTACAATCACCTTATGTAGGTACCGCTCTTACCACCGGTTTTTTTAAGCAGTTTAATATCCTGGATGATCATCCCCTTGTCCACGGCCTTGCTCATATCATAGATAGTAAGGGCAGCCACCGTCACAGCCGTGAGGGCCTCCATCTCCACCCCGGTCTTACCAACTATGCTTACCATGGCCCGGATGATAATGGCAAGACCGGCATCGTTAAAGTCAAAATCTATTTCGGCTCTGGTGATATTAAGAGGATGAGCCAGGGGAATCAGCTGGTCTACCTTCTTGGCCGCCATGATCCCGGCCAGCCGCGCTACCCCCAGTACATCTCCCTTGGCCATATTCCCGGCCCGCACCAGATCATAGCCCTCCTGGGTCATCATAATCGTCCCTTGGGCCACGGCCTCCCGGACGGTTTCACGCTTGGCGGAAACATCGACCATCCAGGCATTGCCAGCGGCATCAAAATGATTAAGGGAGTCAGCCATATTATCTATTGAAAATTATTCAGCAGCCTTTTAAAGAAGCCCTCTTCCTCGGGATGGCGATTCTTCTCACCGCCCAGTTCAGCAAACTTTTCTAACAAACTTTTCTGTTCCGCGGAGAGATTAACCGGCGTCATAACCTGCAGGGTAATATGCATATCACCCCGGCCGCTGCCGCGCAGACTGGGAACCCCCTCGGCAGGCAGGGTTATGGTCTGCCCGTTCTGAGTCCCCTTCTCAATGGAAACAGCCTTGGTGCCGTGAATGGTGGGCACGTCAATCTTGGCCCCCAGGGCGGCCTGCACCATTGATATCGGCAGTGAGCAGTAAATATGACTCCCCTCACGTTGAAAAAACTCATGTTCCTGCACATGAATAATCACGTAGAGATTACCGGGATGCCCTCCACGGCGTCCGCCCTGGCCCTTGCCCTGCAGACGCATTCTGGCTCCGGTATCCACCCCGGCTGGAATTTTCAAAGAGACCTTTTCTTTTTTGTTAATCAGACCGTTACCGCCGCAATCCTGGCAGGGGTCAGTGATTATCTGGCCGCTCCCCTGACAGTGCGGACAGGTTGAGTTAATCCGGAAAAAGCCCTGAGAACGCATAACCTGCCCCCGGCCTTTGCAGACAGAGCAGGTCTGGCTCTTATAACCGGGCCGCAGTCCGGTGCCCTCGCAGGTCCAGCAGGTATCCGGACGGGTTATCTCTATCTCTTTATTGATCCCGTGCACGGCCTCCATAAAGGAAATGCGCAGGTCATAACGAAGATCGGCGCCCGGCTCCGGGCCATTACGCTGCTGCCGGCTGTCCCTGCTGCCGCCAAAGCCAAAGAGATCCTCAAAAATATCACCAAAATTAGAAAAAATATCTTCGGCGTTACCAGGGCCGCCATAACCGGTATCTCTCAGCCCCTCCTCGCCGTATTGGTCATAAATCTGGCGTTTTGTCAGATCGCTTAACACCTCGTAAGCCGCTGCGGCACCCTTAAATTTCTCCTCGGCCTCTTTATTGCCCTTATTGCGGTCAGGATGATATTTCATGGCCTTTTTACGATAGGCCTTTTTAATTTCAATTGCGGAAGCCGTCGACGACACACCCAAAATTTCGTAATAATTCATATCTACTTATGCGTCACTTCCTAATGGAGATGCTACGTTCTCTGCCGCAGGCTCAGTTACCACAGGGGCACCCGCTGCCGGTTCATCCTCCTCCCCCTTATCGGCCGCCGCCCGGAGCGCCTCCTCATCAGCCCGAACCCCCTCTTCAAGGCTTTTAAGATTCTCCGGCGTTACCTTACCAGCGGCAATCTCACGCAAGGTCATCACCACCTCTTTGTTCTTGCCTTCCACCAAAAACGGCATACCCTGCCGATGCTGCTTTAATCTGGCTATTGCCAGATGTATAAGGGCAAAACGGTTTTCACTACCTATTAATTTTAGGCAGTCCTCAACTGTAATCCTTGCCATAGGCCCAAAGCTCCTTTCTCTTATTCCATAATCATATTCAGTAGCAAAACTTAATTAATATAATCTTTTTACCATCTTTGGCAACACATTTTTGTTAGCGGCGCTTAGCGCTGAAGTTTTAACGGTTAATTGCAAAAAAAATGGCATTGAACATGCATAAAACAATAGCGTTACTGTTCATCTTCATAAAGGCAGGGTTAATTTTACCCAATTCCCCTGTTTAACAAAGAGGAAACGGAAAATTATTCCGCCCCTGACATTAGGCGAATCCCCGCAGCCACAGGATTTCGCAACTATCCACCGACTGCGGGGTGATAACATTGTCCGGGGCCTAAGTGCCCGTTTGTAATGTCAATTTAATGACCAAGAGTCATACAGGAGATATTCCTTTGCGAAAGATATTATTTTATGCCCTACTGCCATTTACCATCACGGCCTGCGCCGCTGGCGGCGCGTCCATATCAGGCGGCGGTACCGGACTACGCGCCTTCTGGCCCCAAAGCGGGATTAATCGTTATCAGGCTGTAGTTTATCCGGCCTCTTCCCCCCGGCCACATACCCTGATTGTCCAGCAAATCAAACCACAAGAGAGTAAAGAATAATGACGACTATATTCAAGACAATGGCCGCCGCCGCTTTGATCTGTATACTCAGCATTCCGGCCCGGGCCGCTGCGGGCCAGACCGCGCAAAACAACGGTTACGCCCTTGACTACCCTCAGCCTTTACCCTCCGACTATATCTATCGCACCGAACGTCGTTCACCGCCGCCCAGTAAAAATATATGGGATTACCTCTCCTTTTTCACCTGGCAGCCAGCGGTCAAAAAAAAGCCCCGCCCCCAGGCGGCTGAATCCAGAGCCTTACAAAAACGAATCGCTGACCTTGCCCGTCAGCTCACCACCAACGCCAAAGAGAGTATCGCCGATGAATACGTCATCACCGTCAACACCTTTGTCAACCTGAACAGCCTATACAAAACCTCGGATCTGGGCCGCTATATCTGCGAGGAGTTGATCGGCGACCTGCAAAAGGCCGGAATTGAGGTAATTGATGTTCGGAAAAGTGCCGGGCTGATGATACGACAACATTACGGCGTCTATGCCCTATCCAGAGATATGAATGAATTAAGCTACATCCACAATGCCCAAGCCATGATTGTCGGCACCTACACCTACGCCCATGGCCAGATTATGTTAAACGCCCGCCTGCTCCGCAACCGGGACGGCATGGTACTCTCCAACGCCAGTCTGGCCTTTGAACTTGATCCGGTAACAAGACAAATGCTGGCCGATGAATCCACTCCCCATAGAGCGCCGGTGGCGGTACGTATAAAAAAATTTGAGCCATAAAAACTTACCCAGACGAATCCCGGGTAAAGATAGTTGATGGACTCGTAAAAAGTCCATCACACGCTTACGATGGCTAAGTCAGCTAAGCGAAGACTGCGAAAAGTTCGATATACAG
>CAZSOB010000046.1:0-8721 GCA_964608155.1 uncultured Desulfobulbia bacterium | reverse complement strand
ATCGCCGACATTGAAATTGTCGAGCCAATATTGCTGCTTATCAAGGTGGTTGTTGAATCCTTTCTGCATGTAATCTCCAGTTTTTATTATTTGTGAATCAAGGTCTCAAGTTTCTGGGTTGCCATAACCTGTTGTAATTATTATTGTATAGGCGGATATGGCCGTCATCCCAGCATGTAGTTAGCGGGGGTAAGCGTAGGCTCTGATCCAGCAAATTTATTTTTCCGGCTTTCGATTCGGGGACAGAATAATTTTCGCAAACAAATGCGAAAAAAATTCAGTCCCCTTGGCGCGGGGGGTGAAATTTAATTCAGCCGGTTAATTTGCTTTAAAAGTTGGGCTGCCTCCCGGTTGGTGCCATGGATTTTCAGGAGACGGGCCAACAGAGACCGGGCTTCGGCGAGGTGGTCTGCTGATTTATAAAGAGTAGCTGCCAGCAGAAGAACATCCGTGTTTCGTGGAGCCATATCCAGGGCATGACGGACAGCCTCTATGGCCTCGTCAATGGCGCCTGCCTCGCTCAGAACCCAGGCCAGCCGCCGCCAGTTCCCGGCCTCCTCGTTGTTTATTTCTACAGCTTGGCGGCAGAGGTCAACGGCAATATTAATCCCCTGCTTTTCCATGGCATAGAGTTCACCCAGCACACTTAAAGACAGGGCGTCCCGATTATTGCTGGCAATAGCTCGCTGCAGGCAGGTAATGGCCTCCCTGTATTGTCCTTCCCCCCGCAGGGCCTGGCCGAGATAACGGTATACCTGGTCGTGTCCCAGGTTGTTTCCTGATTCTAACCAGGGCTCACAATACTCCCAGGGATGATTATCCACTCTGGTGTGGCCGACGGCTTCCCCTGCTGCCCGGCGCAGTACCTTGATGGCCTTTTTATACCGGCCTTCGGCGCAGTAAAGCTGGCCCAGTTGCAGGAGAAGGTCAAAGCATGAATCATCCACTGCCAGCGCTTTCTCAAAATATTCCAGGGCCTTTACGTTGTCGGCACCCCGTAAATGGGCGAAACCAAGATTAAAGAGGGCCATGAAATCCCTGGGCTTAATGGCTGTAATCTGCTCAAAGAGAGGAATGGCCATCTTGTAGCGCTCAATCTGGGCGTAGATGACCCCCAGGCTGTTTAAGAGATTGATGTTATCCGGCTTCAGGTTCAGGCCCAAGCGGTATTCCCGGATGGCGCTGTTAATATCACCCTCGTTATAATATATATCGCCGCTGATATTAAGGGTTACTGAATCAAAGGTGGTGATAGCACCGGGGCCGTAGAAGGAGGCATGGGCCAGGGCCTTCTCGGCGTTCATGGGGATGTCGATTTTTTTGAAACCGGGGCAGGGATAGCAGGCGATGCCCTGGGAAAAGGTGCCGACCTGTAAGCCTTTGAGCCTGGCGTTCAGATTGTGAGCCCATTGGTCGGCCTCTTGGTCATCCAGGCCGGCAAGATAAATTATACATTTTTCGTTGTCGGCGGTGATAACAACGGCATCAGACCCCATGAGGGATAGAAGCCGTTCCGGGAAGGGGGTATCTCTGACTATATCGCGTTTGAGGAGAATAATGGAGAATTGATTAACGCCCCGCCAGATGTTTTTCAGGGCGCTCATGGTCTCCGGAGCTATAGGAGGCAGTTGGTTGTTTTCCGGGCTCAGGGCAGCACTGGAGCAGAGGGCGAAGGCGCCGCGTTTTTTGGCCGTGCGCAGGGCCTGCCAGGCCTGGGAGAGCGGCAGACAGTCCGTCTCGACTGTCTCGACTTTTACATCCTTTGCTGTGCTGGTAAGCGGGGCAATGCCGATATGGGCCTTGACGATGTTATGACGTTTCAGCTTACGAAGGATGGAATAACCCAGCTTCTGGGCCTCAGGTTCATTTGTCCCCGGACAGGGCAGGGCGAAGATACCGGCTCCAAGATGATACAGGGGAGATACCCCCCCTAATAATGAATCAAGATAAGCCCCGGTGCGGCTGATATTCGCCAGGGCCTGGCTGGCATCCTGGCCGCGGTGGGCTATTTCAATGAGCAGCAGTTGGTCTTCTGCCTCCTGATCAGCAGATGCCCGCAGCCAGTAGTCCGGCCTGGATGCCGGGTTGGTGAGGAGGTTTATCTTTTGGCGGAGATGAGCGGCATTTAAAAGACCAGACATCGGATCCATTGACCAGGTCTTAATGAAGCTCAATTCACGCTTCACCTGTCTGCCCCGTTCAATAAACCAGGACGGTGAATTGGCATAGAGGGTAGGGGGGCCGCCGATGATAACGGCAACTACAGTTGTTTCTTTGTCAATTGTCAGAGGCAGAAAGGCGGTCTGACTTTCATTGTTGATAACTACCTGCCGCTCTTTAAGAACCAGATCAATACCGGTCTTGACAGCCTCGGGCCAGCCGTGGATATCCAGAGGCCTGAGCGTACCGTTTGGCGAGATAATATGGGCAATGGCCACCTGGCGGCAGGTAAAAATTTCCCTGATGGTCTGGCATAAAAGCGGTTCATGGCGGTAAAAATCGGCCTCATTAAGGTCAAGGCTTGGGAAGTAAAAGGGGGGGGGCGTAATTTCAGGGTTCATGAGTAAGGAGATGGTGGTTTGTTCCGTCGAATTTGTCTTTAGTCTTGCTGACTAAAAACCAACAATAAACTCTCAGTTAGTTGTGGTATCTCTTTGTCGTTCACCGTTCGCAGATCAAGGATATATTTATCATGCTCTATGCGGCCGATAACCGGCAGGGGCAGCCGGCGGAGAGCGGTTTCCAGCTCATTCACCGTCATGGCAGCGGGTTCCATGGCCAGAGCGCGGCTGGGCAGGCCCCGCTCCGGCAGGGCACCGCCGCCCACTCTTGATTCCGTGTCGAGGTATGACAATTGGCAGAGTCCGGCAAGCCGCTTGCCAAGCCGCCGTTTCAGGCGGGCGGCCCGTTGCTTAGTGACAGCCAGAGGGGTGGCCAGCATGGCGAGAGTGGGGATTTTCCGGCGGGCCTGTTCCGGGTCATAATAGAGCCTTAAGACCGTTTCTAAGGCCGCCAGGGTGAATTTATCAATCCGCAGGGCTCGGTTTAGGGCATCACGTTTTATGGCCGCAATAATTTCTTTTTTGCCCAGAATCAGGCCAGCCTGGGGGCCGCCCAGAAGTTTATCGCCACTGAAGGTAACCACGTCAACCCCGCCCTTTAATACCTCGCCCACCGTAGGCTCGGCAGGCAGGCCGAAGATCCCCATATCCATCAGCGAGCCGCTGCCCAGATCCTCCATAACCGGCAGGCCGTGTCTAACCCCCAGCTTTACCAGATCCGGCAGGCTGACCTCGGAGGTAAAACCGATGAGCCGGTAATTGCTGGTATGCACCTTGAGGAGGAGGGCGGTATCCGGCCCTATGGCATTCTCATAATCTTTAAGATGGGTGCGGTTGGTGGCTCCAACCTCAACTAAGCGGGCTCCGCTTCTTGTCATCACATCAGGAATTCGGAAGGAGCCGCCAATCTCCACCAACTGCCCTCTGGAGACAATAACCTCCCGGCCTTGAGCCAGGACGCTCAGGCAGAGTAAAACGGCGGCGGCATTGTTGTTAACCACCAGGGCGGCTTCGGCCCCGGTGAGATCGCAGAGAATATCCTCTACGAGGGAATAGCGGCTGCCTCGTTTGCCGGTATTTAAATCAAATTCCAGATTGGAATAATGCCCTCCCACCTGGGTTAGATTCTTTAAGGCGGCTTCCGGCAGCAGGGAACGGCCCATATTGGTGTGTACCACTACCCCGGTGGCGTTGATGAGCCGCTTAAAGCGGGGCTGGGTGAGCTCCAGGATACGGGCGCTGATGGCGGCGTTCAGGGCGGGGTGGCCTAAGTCATCTTCTTCTTTCAGGGTCTGGGTGAGGATGGCGTTGCGTCTCTGCTCTAGTATCTCCCGGATGGCCCGTTTAATGAGAACAAGCGGGGCCGATTCAACAGCCGGATTGGCAGGGGATTCGGCAAACCAGGCCAGGCATTCATCGACCTTGGGGATGGCGCGTAATAATTGTTGTTTGTCCGTTGTCATCTCGGTTAATTGGTTTTTTGAGATTAAATCAGTAATGTCCGGTTAAGAACGTGCATTGTACTCAATACGCTTACGGTACTTAGGGGACAGATTTTATTTTTCCAGCTTTCGATTCGGGGACAGAATGAGCAAAAAAACGCGAAAAAAATTCAGTCCCCTTAGTCTATAGGAAAAATTTAATCTGTCTCCCGGCCTAAAACCATCTGTCAGGCTTAATGCAAAACTATAGCCGACACCACTGAGATTAAATTCATGGCCTCGTTGGCCCCGCAATCGTGCCATACGGCCGTTACCGGTTTATCTGATTTTGTGATTTTAAGTTATTGCAAAACTAAAATAGAGTTGCCTTTATTTGTCAATAGTTATGTCTGGCAGGGCTGCCATATAGTTCAGGAGCCGCGCCATGGCCTCGTTAATCACGGTGAAGCGGCTCTCGTCGGCCAGCATCTCGGCCGGCTGCTGGATATAGGGGGCCTCAACCAGCTCATCGGCGCTGTTGGCAATAAGCTTTTCTAAGCTCTCTTTCGTGGTCTCAAGATGGAATTGCAGGGCCAGCACCCGTTCCTGATAAACGAAACCCTGGTTGCGGCAGACCTCGCTTTGGGCCAGACGACTGGCCCCGGCGGGCAGCGAGAAGGTATCGCCATGCCAGTGAATAACGGTGAGTCCCTGTCCGAATACCTCCCGCAGTCCGGGGCTGAGGCCGGGGTCGGGAATGATGGGCCACCAGCCAATTTCTTTTTCGGCATTGGCGGTAATCCGCCCCCTTAGGACATCGGCAATGAGCTGGGCTCCGAGGCAGATGCCCAGTACCCGGCTGCCCCGCTTGATGACTTCGGCAATAAAGACCTTTTCTCTTATGAGCCAGGGGAATTTATCTTCCTCATAGATATTCATGGGGCCGCCCATAACAATGAGCCAGTCAATATCTTCGGGAGCGGGCAGGGGCTCATCGTTAAAGAGGCGGGTACTCGTAATGACCGCCCCCTGCTGTTCGGCCCAGGTCTCGATGCTGCCCAGGCCCTCAAATGGTACATGCTGTAAATAATGTATTCTCATCTTGTCTCTTCCTTTTTTGTAAGAGTTGTTTTGATATCTAAAACCGGGGTCTTGTCCATGGCGTCTAAGCCTCGCACCGTGATTAAATTTTGTTCGATTGCCAGCACCCGCAGCAGGGAGAGGGCGATGGGATTAGGCCGCACAGGGCTGCGGGTGGCGAAGACCCCCCGCATGGGTATACTCGTGTCACCCCGGGGGTGAACCCGGAGAAGATCACGCCGAGCCTGGTTGAACCAGAAAAGAACCAATATGTTATCGCCGGCCCTGATACCGTCCAAACCTTGGAGGTATTGGGGGTAGAGCTCAATAATACCCTCGGCGGAGGATATGTCATAATTCCTTGGGGTCTCCCGGCGGAGCTGGAGGTCGCAATGGAGGATGCCTATAGGGCTTATGGTTATATCGGTCATAATTATTCTCCCGTTGTCTTGGGGCCTGGGGTGTTCAGGCTGAAGTGATAAAGGCACTGCCCCTTTTTCTTTTTGTGCTATCCTCTTTAAAAGTCAAGAAAAATTCTGACTGACGGGGTTAAATAGTTACGCTCTGGGGTTATCGTTACTTTTAGGCATCACGCTGAATAGTTACGCTTTTTTTGAATAAAAATTTGACATGAAGGCCAATAACTTTATACAATTTTTGTGACTATTCAGTGAGGGCCGCAAACTACCATTAACTCTGCAGGTTAAATGTTCCTGACTTCCATACTTGGACATTATCCAATGGACTTCGAAGTATACTGACTTTATCCTACCAGGCTCAAGCAGCGTCAGACTATTTTTTTTTAAACTAATTTTAAATCTCTGGATTGTGAGGTTGATATGACAGCTTTGGGACACCGCGAAAAAGACACGGAGAAGATGACTGATGACGGTATCAGGGCTATATTTGAGCCCGCTTCAGTGGCGGTGGTGGGGGCCTCGCAACGGCCGGGTAGTGTGGGGCGGGCCGTGTTCAAGAACCTCTTGGAGGGCGATTTTTCCGGGGTGCTGTATCCGGTAAATGTCAAGGGCGGCTCGGTATGCGGGGTGGCGGCTTACAGGAACCTGGCCGAAATCCCAGGGCCGGTGGAACTAACGGTGATAATTGTCCCCGCCCCACTGGTGGCGGGGGTGGCCCGGGAGGCTGGTGAAAAGGGAGCCAAGGGGATTATCGTTATCTCGGCCGGTTTCCGGGAGGTGGGCAAGACCGGGATGGCCCTGGAACAGGAGTTGACCGCGGTCTGCCGGGAGTATGGTATCAGCCTGGTGGGTCCCAATTGCCTGGGGGCTATTAATACCGATGCGGCCTTTGGTTTAAACGCCAGTTTCGCCCGCCGCCCGCCTCTAACCGGCAATATCGGCTTTATAAGTCAGTCTGGAGCCCTCTGCACGGCGGTACTGGATTATGCCGCCCGCAAGAATATCGGCTTTTCCAAATTTATATCGGTGGGCAATAAGGCGGATATTGATGAATTGGCCCTCTTAAAATATCTGCATGATGATCCCCAAACCAAGGTTATCATGATGTATGTTGAAGACCTGCGACATGGTTTTTCCTTTATTGAAGCGGTGCGTGAGATCACGGGTGGTAACAGGCATACCCCCATTATTGCCGTTAAATCCGGTCGTACCGCTGCCGGGGCGGCGGCGGTGAGTTCCCATACCGGCTCCCTCGCTGGTTCCGAGGCCATTTATGATGCCATTTTTCATCAAAGCGGTATCTATCGGGCGCAGACCATCGGCCATCTTTTTGATTATGCCATCGCCTTTGCCACCCAGCCCCTGCCGCGCTCGAACCGGGTGGCAATTATTACCAATGCCGGCGGCCCGGGGATTATCGCCACTGATATTACCATGAATGTCGGGCTTACCCTGGCCAAATTCGCCCCTGAAACTGAAGAGGTATTGGCCGCCGCCCTGCCGTCCACCGCTAATATTCATAACCCGGTTGATGTCATCGGAGACGCGGGAGTTGACCGTTATAAGGCTGCTTTTGAGGCGGTGCTGCGGGACGAGAATGTGGATGGGGTCATCTTTATTCTTACCCCGCAGTCCATGACCGATATCTATGCGACGGCCCAGATTATTCCGGATCTGGCCCGGCGCAGTGGTAAACCGGTTTTGACCTCTTTTATGGGTGAGATGGATGTCCGGGATGCCATTGATTTTTTAGAGCAAAACCGCATGCCCCATTATCATTTCCCGGAGATGGCGGCTCGGGCCATGGGAGCCATGTATAAACATGCCCAATGGATTAACCGTCAGCATTTGATTGAAATAGATATCTCCCCGAATCGGGCGCGGGCCCGGGAGCTTATTAAGGCCGCCCTGGATTCCGGCAAGACCTATCTCGGTGAGGTGGAGGGTAACGAAATTCTGGCCGCTTACGATTTTCCCGTTTTGCCGGCCCGGCTGGCGGCTACCCCGGAGGAGGCCGTGGCGGCGGTGTTGGAATTTGGTAAGTCAGTATTTAAAATTGTCTCGCCGCAGGTGGTGCATAAATCCGATCTGGGCGGGGTACAGATCGGCATTGAAACCGAGGAAGAGGCCCGTGCCGCCTTTGCCGATATTGTGCGCACGGTGGCTAAAAATGCCCCGGAAGCCGATATCGAAGGGGTGTATGTGCAGCAGATGGCCCCCAAGGGGGTGGAGGTGATTTTGGGCATCAACCGCTACAAGACCTTCGGGCCGCTCTTGATGTTCGGGCTGGGCGGTATATTCGTCGAGATATTTAAGGATGTCACTTTTCGTCTGGCTCCCATTCGTCATAATGCCGCCCGGGCCATGATTCGTTCCACCAAGGCCTATCCCATGCTGAACGGGGCCAGGGGTGAAGAACCATGCGACACCAATGAGCTGGAGCGCTGTCTCACCCTGCTCTCCGCTCTCGCCGTTGATAATCCGGAGATTGCCGAGCTTGACATCAACCCCTTGATTGTTCACCCCGACGGGCAGGGGTGCTCGGTGGCAGACTGCCGCATCCTGCTGGATTTAGAGCGCATGAAATAGATATATTCCCACGGCTTATCGCGGGCACGAGATATTGAACAGGTTGCTACAGTTATAGTGGCAGCTCATAAAAAATAGGAGATTGATATGGACGATTCCCGACTTGGGATTGATTTGCTGGTACCATTATTTTGTCAGGGGGCTAAGGAAACTCTGGAACAATGTACTGGCCGGGAGGTTAATTTTTCCAGCACTATTTTGAGTATTCCCAAGATAAGTATCCGGCCCGACATGGGTGGTTTTGTGGAGCTTTCAGGTGATTATAACGGCCTGGCGGTGATGAATTTTTCCAACGATGTCGCCCTTACTATTTATCAAGACTATATGACCACTATGGGTATTCCTGCCGCGGATCTGGTTAAAAATGCCACTTCTGTGGAGGTTGCTGATACTATTGGCGAACTGATAAATCAGGTTATGGGCAAGACCCAGCAGCTCATTGAGATCGAATATGATTTAAGCGCTCAGCGCGGGCAGCCCAAGGCCCTTAATCTTAATCACGCCATCAGCCTTACCCCGGAGCTGGCCCAGGGAACCCTGGATATGGCCAATACCCTGCTGGATAACCGGCGCATTGTCTTTCGGATGGAGCAGATGCGTTTCTATATGGAACTGGCCATGGAGAGGATGAGCTTTGTGCGTTTAGATACC
>CAZSOB010000045.1:0-8729 GCA_964608155.1 uncultured Desulfobulbia bacterium | reverse complement strand
CTTCGCCATTAGAGAGGGCGGTCGTACCGTAGGCGCCGGAGTTATTAACGAGATTGTTGAATAGTTTTAGGTAATTATTCAGCGTGATGCATAGAAATAACAATAACCCCAGAGCGTAACTGTTCAGCAGTACTCCAGCTCGTAGTCTGCGCTTACCTCGTTCATTTAGGACTTCGAAGCTACTTTGGTATTCGAGAAGTCCTAAATAGGCGAAGATGGGGTGCTGCTGAACAGTTACAGTTTTAGATTAGTTTAATTTTCTTCAGGGGGCAGATCTTGTAACAGCATCTGGCCCCTGCCTTTTTAGAGAAACATTGATACAGGCATAGCTAATGAGAGAAATTATCACCCTTGGGTGCACACAGTGTAAACAACGCAACTACACTACCACAAAAAATAAACGCCAGACTCCTCAGAAGTTGGAGTTGAAGAAGTATTGTCGTTTTTGTCAAACGCATACGATGCACAAGGAAACTAAATAGGCTCGAATTTGCTATTTAGGGCAGTCTCTCTCTGAAACCTAATTTCATTATTTAGTATCCTCCTTGAGTTATTAAAATGTTATGCAGGCCAGTAGCTCTAACGGTAGAGCATCGGACTCCAAATCCGAGGGCTGAGGGTTCGAATCCTTCCTGGCCTGCCATTTTCTTCAATGTGGCTATTTAATTGTTAAATTATAGCGGGTAATCGTATGGCACAGAAGGGTAAAATAAAAGTCAATTCAGTTCCAGAGACTAATCCTAAATTCAGCATCGGGCAGATTAAGGTGTTCTCGGCTGATGTTAAGAAAGAATTTAACAAGATTACCTGGCCGGACAAAAAACATACCATAGGTGCCGGCGGTGTAGTCGTGGTACTGGTTATGTTGATTTCCTTTTATCTGGCCTCTGTTGATTTAATTCTTGGCAAGATCATTGCGGCTGTACTTAAATAGATATATTTGAGCTGTTCATTCGTAGATTTGGCGCAGTTGAACAGTTAGACAGCTGGCTGAATGGTTACCTTCTACATAAATATAAATTGGGATATTCAATGGCACTATGTTGGTATATTGTAAATACTTATTCCGCTTTTGAGGAGAAGGCCAAAGCCGCCTTGGAGGAACGGATTAAGCATGCTGGCCAGGAAGAACTCTTTGGTGAGATTCTGATTCCCACCGAGCAGGTTGTGGAGATGGTTAAAGGTAAGAAAAAGACCTCTTCCGTAAAGTTTTTCCCTGGTTATATTCTCATTCATATGGAGTTAAATGAGAATACCTGGCATACGGTTATTGATACACCGAAGATTTCAGGTTTTATTGGTGATGACCTCCATCCGCAGCCCCTGGCCGAGAAGGAGGCGGAAAAGATTATCGGCCGGATCAAGGACGGGGCCTTGAAGCCCAAGCCCAAGGTCTCCTATGAGATTGGGGATGCGGTACGAGTGACTGACGGCCCCTTTGCCAATTTTCAGGGAGTGGTTGATGAGGTATTCCCCGACAAGGGCAGAGTCAGGGTAATGGTAAGTATTTTTGGGCGTGATACTCCGGTAGAACTTGAATATATTCAGGTGACTAAGGGTTGATTCTCACCTCTATTTTTTTAATTTTTTCAAAGACACATAGATTCGATATACAGGAGTATTCATAATGGCGAAAAAAATAACCGGCTATATAAAATTGCAGATTCCAGCGGGTAAGGCTAATCCTTCTCCGCCAGTTGGTCCGGCACTTGGTCAACATGGGGTCAATATTATGGAATTTTGTAAGGCTTTTAACGCGAAAACCCAAGGGCAGGGGGACATGCTGACCCCGGTAGTAATTACTGTTTATGCTGATCGGTCATTCTCTTTTATTGTAAAAACTCCGCCAGCTTCCACCCTTTTGATGAAATCCTTAAAGCTTAAGAAGTGTTCCAGCAATCCCAAGCGTGAACGAATTGCTAATATTACCAAGGCTCAGATTAAGGAGATTGCGGAAATCAAAATGCCTGATTTGAATGCCTATGATGTTGAAGCGGCCATTAAGATTATCGAGGGTACCGCCAGAAGTTGTGGAATCACAATTGTTGATTAATTGATAAAATATCAGGAACCATTTGATTTAAGTGGAGTAAATAATGTCAAAGATAGGAAAGATTCATAAGGATAATCAGGCTAAGGTCAACCCGGCTAATCTGTACCATTTAGATGAGGCGCTGGCTTTGTCCATGGATTGTAAGCGCAAGAAAATGGTGGAATCTGTCGATCTTGCCATTCGTCTTGGAGTTGATCCCCGTCATGCTGATCAGATGATCCGCAGTAGTGTTGTTTTGCCTCATGGTACTGGTAAAACAGAAAGAGTTTTGGTTTTTGCCAGGGGTGATAAAGAAAAAGAGGCCTTGGAGGCTGGAGCTGATTATGCTGGCGGCGAGGATTTAGTCGCTAAAATAAAGGGCGGTTGGCTTGAATTTGACCGTACTGTTGCCACCCCGGATATGATGGGCACGGTTGGTAAAATTGGCCGGGTACTCGGCCCCCGGGGCTTGATGCCCAATGCTAAATTAGGGACGGTTACCTTTGATGTGGAGCGGGTGGTAAAAGAGATTAAGTCCGGTAAGGTTGATTTTAAGGTTGACAAGGCGGGAATTGTGCATGCAATGGTTGGTAAAACCTCGTTCTCTGTTGCGGATCTGCGTGAAAATATCTTAAGCTTTATCAGTAAAATTATACAGTTAAAACCCTCTTCTGCTAAAGGAATCTACTTTAAGGCCATAAGCCTCTCTACTACTATGGGCCCTGGAGTTAAACTTGATCCCGTGGAGCTTAAAACATTATTGAAGGCAGCTTAACCATTCAGCTGCGCCCAGTTCGGAGCCTGTGCCTTCCTGAGCGGTTACAGCTCACAGTCTATGGCAGTCTATCCGCTTTGGCCAAATAATTACAAGGCAGTATTATTTGTTTTACAGTTTGGTATTTTGGATTTAGTTGGTTATCTTATTTCGGCTCCCTGCCCCTTGACGTTCGATGAAGGAGGGGCCGGTTTTTTATACTTCGTAACTCTTCAGGAAGAGGGGATAAACAGCTCCTTACTTCCTGATATGTTTTTGCAATCCTTCGTCCATGTGGCGGGGGGGAGAGCCCCGTTAAGGGTTCTGTTTTTATCAGCGAGCAGTTCTGAAGTCGAAGACAGCAGGTTCCATCCTTGTGGTTTAATTGGTGTATTTCATTAATTGCGTCAGCCTGCCGAGACAAAGGTTATAGCCCCAGTCCAAACCGTCGGCCTCGACTGTTCTTCAGTCAAACTCAACCGGAAGAAAAGGAGGTGAAAAGCATTGAACCGCGATGAAAAGGTGTCTGTTGTTGAGGAATTCAGCGACAAATTTGCCAAGGCTAAGATTGCAATTATTACTGATTATCGAGGACTTAGTGTCTCTGATTTTGAAGAATTGCGAATCTCTTTACGTCAATGCGGCTCGGAAATCAGGGTAGGCAAAAATACCTTGATGAAACGGGCGGTGGCCGGAACTTCATTTGAGGGGTTGGTGGATTTTTTCAAGGGCTCTACTGCTCTGACGATTTCCTATGATGATCCCGTCGGCCCTGCCAAAGTTTTATCCGAGTACATTGATAAACACGACCAGCTGGAAATAAAGGGTGCCGTATTTGAGGGTAAATTACTCTCAAAAGAGGATTTAACGGCCCTGTCTAAGCTGCCTGCCAAGGATGTACTCCTGGCTACCCTGCTCTCAGGTATGCAGGCTGTTCCCACTAATTTTGTTCGGGTTCTTAACGCTATTCCACAGAAGATGGTTTATCTGCTGCAGGCGGTAAAGGATCAGAAAGAACAATAAAGATTACTTACAAAGATTATAATTTTGGAGGAAGTAGAAATGGCTGTAACTAAGGATGATGTAGTTGAATTTATTGCGAATATGAGTGTTCTCGAACTTTCCGAGTTAATTAAGGAGATGGAAGAGAAATTTGGTGTCAGTGCTGCCGCGCCGGTGGCCGTTGCCGTTGCTGGAGGAGCAGGTGATGCCGGAGCTGCTGCCGCTGAGGAGCAGACTGAATTTGATGTTATTCTCACCGGTGCTGGTGAAAAGAAAATTCAGGTTATTAAAGAGGTTCGCGCTATTACCTCTCTGGGCTTGAAAGAGGCTAAGTCTCTGGTTGAGAGTACTCCTGCTCCGGTTAAGGAAGGGGTTAGCAAGGACGAGGCCGCCGAAATTAAGGCCAAGATTGAGGCCGCAGGCGGTTCCGCTGAAGTTAAGTAAAGCTACTTCCACTTTGGCGGTCTGATTATTTGGGCCTCTTTAGGTGGTATAGGTACTAAAACGCTGCGCTTTTGTACGCAGCGTTTTAGTGCGTTTTATAGTCTCTTTGTTGTGATATGAGTAAAATTATAGAGTCAGGTGGTGATAGCTGTTACCATCGTGCGGTCTTGATCGTTACTATAGTTTTAATGATTACATCAAACACGCTGTCTAATCAGGCAGTATTGACAATTATTTTTCTGTAGAGAACGCGGGGGTGGTTTTCTATTGAACGAAGGGCGAGGTCTGAATAATGAAGATGAACAAAATAGTCAGGAAGAGCTTTGCTAAAATTGGTGAACTTATTGATAAACCACATCTCATTGAGATGCAGCGTTTATCATATGAGGAATTTCTGCAAAAAGACATTGATCCTGATCTGCGTAAAGATATTGGCCTGCATGCCATCTTCAAGAATATCTTTCCCATTAACGATTTTAATGAGGTCTGCTCATTAGAGTACGTCCGTTATACCTTCGGAGAGCCGAAATACACGGTGGCGGAATGTACTCAGCGTGGTATGACCTATGAGATACCAATAAAGATTACTGTTCGACTTATTACCTATGATATTGATCCTGATACCGAAGTCAGAAGTATTCGTGATATCAAGGAACAATCCGTCTATCTTGGCAGCCTGCCTCTGATGACCAAGGCTGGTGTCTTTATTGTTAACGGTACCGAACGGGTAATTGTCAGTCAGTTGCAGCGCTCACCTGGTCTTTTCTTTGCCCATGACAGCGGCAAGAGCCATGCCATGGGAAAGTTGCTCTATTCCGCCCGTATTATCCCCGTGCGGGGCTCTTGGATTGATCTTGATTTTGACGCTAAGGATGTTCTGTACGTTCGTATTGATCGACGCCGCAAGTTTCCGGTCACTATACTACTCAAGGCCATGGGCACTGACTCCGCGCTTTTTGCTGATCTCGTAGATAAGTATCGGGTAAACTCAGAGGTCAATCTCTCCGAGATACTGCTCCGTTTCTTTTATGCCACTGAGACCATATTTTTTGACGGCACTTCTGTAAGTAAACAATTCGTCCCAGAGATTATGGTGGGGCAACGCGCTCCAAGTGAAATAGTTCATCCCGAAAGCGGCGAAGTACTAGCCAAGAAGAATCGTAAAATTGGCAAGGCCCTGGCCAAAAAACTGCAAGAGGCCGGGGTGGATCGGATTCAGGTTGAGGTCGAAAGCCTGTATGGCAGTTATACTGCCAATGATGTGGTTAACCCAGCCACTGGCGAGGTTGTCATGCTCTGTAATTCAGAGGTTACCGAATCTGCTGTGGCCGCGGTCATTGAAGCTGGGATACCTTCCTTTGATATACTGCATATTGATGGCATCAAGGTATCCGATTCCTTCCGCAAGACCCTTCATCTTGATAAGGTAAATACCCAGGAGGAGGCTCTGCTCGATATATACCGGCGTTTGCGGCCCAGTAGCCCTCCCACCATCGCTGAGGGGACTAAATTTTTCGATAATATGTTTTTCAACCCCGACACCTATGATTTGTCAGTGGTTGGCCGATTTAAGGTTAATGCCAAGCTTGGATTAGAAACGGATACTGAGCAGCGTACTCTTAGCAAGGAGGACATTATCCTCGCGGTTCGGCAACTGGTGCGTTTAAAGGATTCACAGGGGCCGGTTGATGACATTGATCATCTTGGTAACCGCCGGGTGCGGACAGTTGGTGAATTGGTTGAGAATCAATATCGAGTTGGGCTGGTACGGATGGAGAGGGCCATCAAGGAGCGCATGAGTCTCCAGGAGGTGGAAACCCTTATGCCCCACGATCTTATCAACCCCAAGCCTATTACCTCGGCTATCAAGGAGTTTTACTGCTCAAGTCAGCTCTCGCAGTTTATGGATCAGACCAATCCTCTTTCAGAGGTAACTCATAAAAGACGTTTGAGTGCCTTGGGCCCCGGCGGCCTGTCACGGGAGAGAGCCGGTTTTGAGGTTCGTGATGTTCATCCCACTCATTACGGCCGGATCTGCCCGGTGGAGACACCTGAGGGGCCGAATATCGGTTTGATCGTTTCTCTGGCTACCTTTGCCAAAATCAACCGATACGGTTTTATTGAGACCCCGTTTCGGAAGGTAAACGACCGCCGGGTAACGGATGAAGTTGCCTACATGAACGCTCTGGACGAGAAGGGGCTTCTTATTGCACCGGCTCAGCGTGATCTTGATGAAAACGGCCGCATTGTGAATGATATGTTGTTGGCCCGTCAGGATGGCGAAGTTTATAATGTTCAGGCCGAAGACGTTACTCATATGGACGTCTCGCCAAATCAGTTGGTGAGTGTTGGCGCTTCTCTTATTCCATTCTTAGAGCATGATGATGCTAACCGCGCTCTTATGGGTTCGAATATGCAGCGCCAGGGTGTGCCTCTGCTGCGGACAGCAACTCCCCTTGTGGGAACTGGCCTGGAAAAGATTGTGGCTCAGGATTCAGGGGTCTGTCTTTTGGCCGCCGGAGACGGGGTTATTGAGGAGGTGGATGCCAACCGCATAGTAGTGCGTTATGATGAGCCGGGAACCGATGGCTTTAGTACTGGAGTGGGCATTTATCATCTTGATAAATACCGTAAATCGAATCAGAATACCTGTTTTACCCAGAGCCCCTTAGTGTTGCCGGGGCAGCATGTGAAGAAGAATGATGTTATGGCCGATGGGCCGGCGGTAGAGAGGGGCGAACTTGCCCTTGGTAAGAATGTTACCATCGCCTTCATGCCTTGGCGGGGTTATAATTTTGAAGATTCAATCCTGATTAACGAGCGCCTGATAAAGGATGATACCTATACCTCACTACACATAGAGGTTTTTGAGACCGTTGCCAGGGATACTAAACTTGGGAAAGAAGAGATCACCCGTGATATTCCCAATGTCGGCGAGGAGGCCCTGAGGAATCTCGATGATTCCGGTATTGTCAGAGTTGGGGCGGTGATTAAGTCTGGTGATACTCTGGTTGGCAAGGTTACTCCCAAGGGCGAAACCCAATTGTCCCCTGAGGAAAAGTTGCTTCGGGCCATATTTGGAGAAAAGGCCGGTGACGTCAAGGACTCTTCGTTGCGGGTACCGCCTGGTATTGAGGGTACTGTTGTTGACGCCCACGTCTTTTCCCGTAAGGGAATGGAAAAGGATGAACGAACTAAGGCCATTGAGGAAATGGAGGCTCGGAAACTCGAGCAGGATATGGCCGATGAACTTCGTTACATTAAAAAGGGGATTCGCTGTCAACTGGCCGATCTCCTCTCCGGCTGTCAGGCCGAGGAGGATATTGTTATCGGGAATTCCGAGCTTTTGTTGAAGAAGGGGGAGGAAATTACCTCTGAGGTGATAGATAAGGTGCGCTTCAAGGCCATTGCTACCCTTAATTTTAGCGGCCGCGATAAGTTGAAGGGTGAAATAGATATGCTTTTTGAGCGCTATGAAAGCCAGATTAAGGCCGTGAAAAAACGCTATAACGCCCGCATCGAGCGTCTCCAGAAGGGTGATGATCTGCCTCCCGGGGTTATCAAGATGGTTAAGGTCTATGTGGCGAAAAAACGTAAACTGTCGGTTGGCGACAAGATGGCTGGCCGGCATGGTAATAAGGGTGTTGTATCGCGTATTTTACCGGAAGAGGACATGCCATATTTCGCAGATGGAACCACGGTTGATATTGTCTTAAATCCTTTGGGCGTCCCCTCGCGAATGAATGTCGGTCAGGTTCTTGAGGTACATCTCGGTCTGGCTGCCAAGAGACTTGGCGAACAGCTCTATGAAATGGGACAACGTGAGGATATCAAGGCCTTGCGGGCCAAAATGCAGAAGATATACAGCAAAGAAGAATATAATGAAATCACTGACGGGGTTGATGATTCCGAACTCCTGAAGATGTCCAAAGATATGCGTAAAGGCCTGCATATGATGACCCCGGTATTTGATGGTGCCAAGGAAACGGAAATCCGGGAGCTCCTCGTGGAGGCCGGCATGAGTGATATTGGTCAGTGTGAGCTCTATGACGGCTTGACCGGTGATAAATTCGAGAACCCAATCACCGTGGGTATCATGTATTTCTTGAAACTCCATCATTTGGTTGACGATAAAATTCATACCCGTTCCACAGGCCCCTATTCTCTTGTTACTCAACAGCCCCTGGGCGGTAAGGCCCAATTCGGCGGTCAGCGGCTTGGAGAGATGGAGGTTTGGGCCATGGAGGCCTATGGGGCCGCCCATACCCTACAGGAATTTTTAACCGTTAAGTCGGATGATGTAAACGGCCGCACCAAGATGTATGAAAAGATTGTTAAGGGTAATAACTTCCTTGAGGCCGGTCTGCCGGAATCCTTTCACGTCCTGGTTAAGGAACTACAGGGGCTTTGTCTTGATATGGAATTAATTGACGAAGAATAGCAACCTTTAATTGCTTTTGTATGGAAAACACCGTAGGTGTCTTATCGCACCAATGA
>CAZSOB010000044.1:0-8808 GCA_964608155.1 uncultured Desulfobulbia bacterium | reverse complement strand
GGATCAAAGGCGTAAAGAATCACGGTTATCAGGGCGCCATGATGGTGAGCAGCCGAGTCAATAACCTTTTTAAATGGAGCGCCGTCAGTCATGCCGTGCCCAAAACGCTTTTCGACCAGGTGGCGGCCGCCTATATCCAAGATAAGGAAAACCATGACTGGCTGAACCGGGAAAACCCCTACGCCATGGAAGAAATCAGCCGCCGTCTATTGGAAGCGGCAGCCAGGGGGTTGTGGCAGGCCGACAGCGAGACACTAACAGCAGTGCAAAATGCGGCCCTGGAGATTGAAGGCAGGATGGAAGAGATGATCGGCGATGTTCAGGAAGAGTTCCAGGGCGGCAGGGTGGAGATACTGAAGGCGGACGATGTGGATAAATGGCAACTTGATTGGAGGATTAATAAATGAGCCAAGAGGAAAAGAAAAACAAGACAAAAAAAGGGCTGATTCTGGTCTTTACCGGCAACGGCAAGGGCAAGACCACCGCCGCCATCGGTATCACCATGCGGGCCGTGGGCCACGGCTTCAAGGTCTGCTTTATCCAGTTTATCAAAGGCTCCTGGAAATACGGTGAGATGGAGGCGATTGCCCGTTTTCCGGAGAATATTGATTTTCATGTTCTGGGCCGGGGGTTTACCTGGAAATCAGATGATCTTGACAAAGACCGGGAGGCGGCCCGTGCCGCCTGGGAGAAGGCCAAGGAGGCCATCTTTTCCGGGCGTTATCAGATGGTGGTACTGGATGAATTCACCTATCTGCTCTCTTATGACATGATCGACCGTGAGGACGTCCTGCGGGTTCTAAACGACAAACCCAGGGATCTGCATATTGTCATCACCGGCCGGGACGCCGACCCCAAGCTGCTGGAACTCGCCGATCTGGTAACAGAGATGCGGGCGGTCAAACACCCGTATAAACAGGGCGTTAAGGCGCAAAGAGGTATTGAATTTTAAATAAAAACTAACTGTTCAGCTAAGAATTAGGGGACTGATTTTATTTTTCCGACTTTTTAACCGGGGACAGAATAACTTTCGTTAAAAACACGAAAAAAATTCAGTCCCCTTAGTGCGCGGGGGGAAAAATTCAATCTGTCTCCCGGCATAAAACCACCAGCCATCCTTAATACAAAACTCTAACCGGACGTCACTGACAAAAAATGATTAAACGACTACTGAATTTTTCCACCCATCCCGGAGAGCTGGATCTCTTTGGCGATGACTGGAGCCGGCTGGCTGATTTTATGCGTAAATGGCAGTTCGACGGCTTTGAGTTGCTGCCGGTGGGCGACTACCCCTTTGAGCGCATTCCCCCCCGGCTGATTCATGGTATCCACCTGAGGTTCTTTATCATCCTGCGTCAGATATGGCGGAACGACAAACAGGGTCTGAGGGAGATGTTCGGCAGTATGGCCGATGTCCAGCGCTTTTATGGCGGGACAGACCGCCAATGTATTATTGATGCTTACGCGTGCCAGTTCGAGCTGGCCCACCGGCTCGGTTGTAATTACGTGGTATTTCACCCTGTGCAATGTGAGCTTGACTATATCTATAACTGGCAGTTTCCCTGGTCCTGGCAGGACACCCTGGATCTTTGCGCCGAAATCATAAATGAGGCCCTGGCCCGCAGCCGTTACCAGGGCCTGCTCCTCTTTGAAAATCTGTGGTGGCCGGGCAGTTTCCGGCTGCGCGCTGACGAGGAATACGAATATCTGCGCCGGCGGGTTAACTATGAGCGCTGCGGGATTGTCCTTGATACCGGCCATCTGCTGAACAGTGAAGGCGGCTTTGAGGTGGAAGCAGAGGGCATAAACTATCTGCTTAAACGAGTACGGGAGATGGGGGAGATGAGTAAAGATATCCGGGCCGTTCATCTCACCTGCAGCTTGAGCGGGGCCTATATCAGGGAAAGCCGGAAAAACGGGGAACCCAGGAACGGCGGCACATTCTGGCAGCAGCTGTCCGCGGCGAGAAGGCATGTCTCCCGGATTGATCCGCACGATCCCTTCACCGATCCGGCCATCGGCGGCCTCTTTGACCTCATTACCCCGGATTATGTGGTCTTCGAGTTTACCTGGCGCGGACTTGATATCTGGCAGAAAAAAATTGCGGCACAAAAAAAGGCCGTGGGAGAACGATTATGGGCATAATCAGGAACAGACAAAAAGTAATCTGCCTGCTGGCGGCATTTTTTCTGCTTCTCCTGCCCTGGACAGGGTGCCGGGCCGCTGGCAAAGTGCATATTCGTTACAGCCGGAATTTCCAGGTGAGCTATCGGGACGGAGTCACCCTGATCACGGTGTCCAATCCCTGGCGCAGCGCCGGGGTCGGCTTCCGTTACCTGCTTAAGCCCAGAGGCACGGCCACCCCGGCGGGCTATAAGGGTTACCAGGTGGTAGAGGTTCCGGTGCGGCGCATGGTGGTGCTCTCTCCCACCTATCTCGCCTTTATCGAACAGCTGGGCCTGGTGGACAGACTCAAGGGCTTCAGCAATCTCTCCCGCGTATACTCCAAGACCATCCGCCGGGCGGCCCGGGCGGGAAAAATCAGGGACGTGGGGCAGGGCTCAAGCCTGCGGGTGGAGGATGTTCTTGATCTGAAACCGGATATTATTTTTACTTACGCCACCGGCGGTTTTCGTGACACCCACCCTAAATTGCTGGAAGCCGGGCTCAAGGTGGGGGTCTGTGCCGAATACATGGAATCACACCCCCTGGGGCGGGCTGAATGGATCAAATTTTTTGCCCTGTTTTTCAATCGGAGCGCCAGGGCGGAGCACCTGTTTAAAGCTCTGGAGTCCCGCTATCTGCGCCTCGCGGCCCTGACCAGCAAGGTAAAAAAGCGCCCCACCGTCATCACCAATACGCCCTTTAACGGTCGGTGGTATGTGGCTGGCGGCAACAGTTTTATAGCCCGTTTTATCCAGGATGCCGGCGGCGACTATATATGGCGGGACACGGCCCGGAGCGGCAGTACCCCCATGGATATTGAGCTGGTCTATAATCGCGGCCTGAATGCCGATTTCTGGCTGAACACGGGGATCTGGACATCACTGGCCCAGGCCCGCAGCGCGGCGCCGAGACTAACGGACTTCGCCTCTTTGCGGGCCGGAAACCTGTTCAACAACAATAAACGGGTAAACGCGGCCGGCGGCAATGATTTCTGGGAATCCGGCATAATGCGACCGGATGTGATTCTCGCCGACCTCATCCGCATCATGCATCCCGGACTGCTTCCGAACCATAAACTCTATTACTACAGACGGTTGAAATGATAAGTTTACGCTATCTCACCCTCCTGCTGCTCGCCGCCATTGCCGCCGCCTTTGTCGTTGATCTGGCCACCGGCAGCGTCAGCATCCCCCCTGATCAGGTCTTGACCATATTGCTTGGCCATGAACCGCAGCGGGCAAGCTGGATCTCCATTATTATGATCTTTCGTCTGCCCAAGGCCGTCACCGCCCTCGCGGCAGGCGCCGCCCTTGCCCTGAGCGGCCTGATGATGCAGACCCTGTTCCGCAACCCCCTGGCCGGGCCGTCGGTGCTGGGTATCAGTTCCGGCGCCAGTCTTGGCGTCGCCCTGGTGGTTCTGGGCGCCGCCATCAGCCAGCGGGGGGCGCAGCTCATCGAGGGGCTGGGGGTCGGCGGTAATCTCACCCTGGTACTGGCCTCGGCCCTGGGGGCGCTGCTCACCCTGACGGCCATCCTCATCGCGGCCCGCTGGGTGGAAAATGTCATGACCCTGCTGATTATCAGTCTCCTCGGCGGCTACGCCCTGGGCAGTATAGTCAGTATTCTGATTCACTTCAGCCGCCCGGAGATGATTCAGGCCTATATGGCCTGGACCTTTGGCAGTTTCAGTAATATTACCTGGCGGGAGATGCGGATTTTTCTGCCGGTTATCGCCTCGGCCTGCACCCTCTGCATGCTGGTGGGTAAACCATTGAACGGCCTGCTCCTCGGCGAAACCTACGCCAAAAGCATGGGGCTCAGTTATCTCCCGATACGATTGATTGTAATCACCCTCACCGCCATTCTGGTGGGCTGCGTGACCGCCTACTGCGGGCCGGTGGCCTTTATCGGCATCGCGGTACCGCACCTCGCCCGGGTGGTGGCCTCCACCTCCGATCATCGGATATTGCTGCCCGTGACCGCGGCCATAGGCGGAATAACCGCCCTGTGCGCCGATATTCTGGCCCAGCTGCCCGGCCATTCCATAGTGCTGCCGCTTAATGCCGTTACCGCTTTGATCGGCAGTCCGGTAATCATCTGGTTCATTATGAAAAGACAGCGAAGTTTTGTCTGATGAGCGGCCGGGATATAAGATACCTGATCCTGGCACTAACCAGCCGCTGCAATCTAAGGTGCCGTTATTGCTATCTGACTGCCGGCAAGAATGGTGACGATATGGAGGATGCCGTCCTTGAGCGGGCCTTAAAGCTCATCAACCACGACCAGCCCTGCCATATCCAGATTACCGGCGGCGAACCAACCCTGCTGCCGAACAAGATAGCCCGGCTTGCCGAACTGAGCCGTATGCTGCCCGTAAAACCACGGCTGGCCATTCAGACCAACGCCACCCTGCTGACTAAGAAATTGGGGGAATTATTCAAGGAATACGAATTTCAGGTGGGGGTAAGCTTAGACGGCCCGCCAGCAATCCATGACCGGGGGCGGAGCCGGGCCGCCGCGAGTCTGCGCGGCTTGAAAATTCTGGAGTCAATGGCTGTCCCCTTCCGGGTCACCACCGTGGTGAGTCACGACAATGTCTTGAGTCTTTACAAGGTGGCCCTGCTCCTCGCGGGGTTTACGAACAGCCGCGGCCTGGGCCTTGACCTGCTGATCAATAAGGGCCGGGCCGCCGATGGTTACCAGCCTCCTGCCGCCGCCGAGCTGCGACAGGGCGTGAGCCGCCTGCTCAACACATTAAAGGTAATTAACCGCCGGCGGCCGCGGCCCCTGCGGCTGCGCGAACTGGATCTGCTGACAGGCAATACCAGCGGCCGTCCCTTTTGCCGGGCGGCCGCCGCCCAGAGCCTGGCAGTAACCCCAAAGGGACATCTCTACCCCTGCGGCCAGACCATGGGCGACCCTTATTTTGCCATGGGCACCATTGAGCGGCCGGATTTCAGCAAAAAACCGCCCTTAACCGGGATCAAACTTAAATCAACAACCTGCCAAACCTGCCCCCTGCTCAAAAACTGCCCAGGGGAATGTCCCAGCCGCCTGCATTATAACGGCGAGAATAAAAACCCCTTAATCTGCGCCATGTATATGGCCCTTAACGCCGGGTTTAACAGAACTCCGCGGCCTTAAGCCGCCGTCGGCAGAGCAGTGTTAATGTTTTTGGCCGCCGCCATTAATTTTTTATCCCGGCAATTCATTATCACCGCGTCAAGACCGGCCTCGACCAGCATGGGCAACAAACGGCAATGAAAGGCGGAGCGTTTCCCGGCGGCAAGACAGAGGGAGGAATTACTGATGGCGGCTATGGTGCGCAGGCGGTGATCACTTAATTCACCAAGCAGGCGGATGGAGTTAAGCAGCACGTCAATATTCGGCAGACCGGCGCTCAATCCCCAGGCCGCCGGATCGGGGCGGCAGGAGATAACCGGATCAAGATAAAGCTGTTCTAAGGGCATACCGACTTCATCGGCGATCTCCTGCACCATTAAAGCCAGTCGCAGGCATCCATTGGCGTCCGTTGGAGTAAGTTTTGAGCTGACAAGCAGAACAACGAGATTGGCCTGAAAGCGTTTCGCCGTTTCCATGGCCCTGAGAAGCTCCGCCGGATTGGCAGTAACAGCATTGATGGTGGCAGTCCCCTGATGCACCTCAAGAGCGCGCGGCTCATTAAGAACATGATTTGAAAGCAGAAGAGGAACATCCATGGCCTGTTGAATTGTTTCCACCAGCCAGGGAGTACGCCGCCCGAACTTCTTATTTTGACCAAGATTAATGTCAAGCGCCGCCGCCCCGGCCTCGACCTGACGCCGGGCAAGCCGCACCAGGCCCTCCGCGTCCTGCGTTTCCATGACTCGCAAAAACTCATGGTTCATAATGTGCAGATCTTCGCCAATGATTCTCATATTATTCTCCTTGTGTAAATTTTCTCCCCGCCCGACCCTGTTATTATTAGAGAGCGCTGATTCATCAGACAAAAAATCCGTGATTAGAGAGAAGGGATTTAAATCCATATTTAAAACTCGTATTTATAACTGGCATAAATGGCACGGCCGGGCAGAGGAAATCCCTTTTTCTCATAATAATATTTGTCAAAGAGATTACCCACCTTAATGGTAAACCGCTGATGCTCAAGAAAGTTTACGCCAACCATTAAATCAGCCACAGTGAAAGACGGATATTCCACCTCCGGATAACCGGCGGCGTTCCAATCAGTATCCTTCATCTTGCCCTGGGTACGGCATTGCAGCTTGCCGTCAAACATTCCATCATTATACTTGACACCGTAATCCACAGTATATTTTGCCACATTATGAATATCCTTCATGGTGTGGTCGGTCTGTTCTTCCTCGGCCTTAAACATATGGGTTGAGTTGACAAAGAAGGTCAGAGAACGGTTCCAGTTAAGGGGGGCGCCAATATCATAGGAAAAGTTGGTTTCCAGGCCTTCCATTTGGGCGCTGAGGCTGTTGGTGTAAGTCGTGATATTGCCGGTAGTAACACTGATAATCTTGTCATCAACCTTGGTATGAAAAAAGGTAACATCCATAGCCAGCCCCAATTTTGGACGCTCGAATCCAGCCCCAAGGTCATAAGTCAGGGAAGACTCCGGGTCTAAATTGGAATTACCCTTGGTAATCATGGTTACACTGCCGACCTGACGTTCGGCGTAACCGGCAAGCTGCGCCGCGCTGGGCGGTACAAATGCCTTACCAATGGTGGTATGGAGGCGGATCCCCTGATCAAAGAGATAATTCAGACCAGCCCGAGGGCTGAAGGTGGAAAAGGTGGCTGAATTTGGGGTGAAATCGGTTTTGTACGGCGTTTCTTTGGTCTTAACATCAAAGCTGTCATAACGACCGCCAACCGTGGCGGTGAGCCGTTTATCCATGAGTTTCCAGATTGTTTCCACATACCCGGCCCAGTTCTCCCGGCCCTCATCGGGTGAATACGGGGCCTTTCTGCTGCCATCCTGGTTATAACTGCGGCTCACCTTGTCGATATTCTGATAATCAATACCGAAAATAAAGCGCTGAATGTCCCAGCTGTATTCATCCTTGAGCTGCACCCCCAGCCAGTCAATATCCGAATCATAGCTCCGATATGGAGTAACCTGAACAGGGGTAGACCAGCCGGTATAGTGTTTATAGGATTCCGAAGTCTCGTTGGTCTTATAGGTTGTAACGGTCAGCCGGTTGTTATTGCCCAGCTTACCGCCCACGGTTAGATCCAGACCGTAATGATCCAAATCCTTATGGCCCGATTTATCATCCCCGTCAAAGGTATCGCCCGGTGTTTCAATATCACGGCCCTGATAAAGGGCCGCGCTTACGTCAAACCGCCAGGTCTCACCGAGGTTAGAGCCGAGACGGAAATAACCATTTTGGGTCTTATAGGTGGTATGAGCCCTGATCTCACCATTGCCCATCTTGAAGTCATCTGCCTGTTCAAAGCGGCGGGCGAAGAGATCAAAGTCGAATCCTTTGCCCAGCGCCCCGCCCAGGGCCGCCTTCTGGGAATTAGATTTAAAGGAACCAACGCCGGCCTCGGCCATGCCGGTAAGTTTACCGGTATGTTTTTTGGTAATAATATTGACGACCCCGCCCATGGCCTCCCCGCCGTAGAGAGACGATGCCGGGCCTTTAAGAATCTCGATACGTTCCACATCATCCGTTAAAATAGTGGCCAGATTAGTCGCCCCGGCCGGCCGGCCGTTGATTAGCACCAGGCTGTGTTTGGTAATACCGGAAAATTCCGGCCGAAAGCCGCGAATGCCGATACCAGACAGGGCTCCAGGATACTGAACGACCCCGATGGAGGAGTTCTTTTTTAATTGGTCAGTAAGCGTATCGCCCACGGTCTGCTTTATATCCTGGCTGTTGATAACCTCAACTTTAGCCGGAATTGTTCTGATATTTTCAGGACTGCGGGTGGCGGTGACTACCACTTCGTTCATGGTAGGTTCAAAGGCGGGTGCGGCATCTTTCATCTCTGCCTGAGCCAGGGCAGGCAGGGATATGGCAAAGAGGGCTAGAACAACATTAAGCTTTTTTTTCATTTTTTCATCTCCTGTAAACGTTATTTCAGCTCCGGAGATGTTTTTGCCCCAAAGGCAAAAAAAAATCCCCGGACCAATTAATAAATTGATCCGGGGATTCCCTGATTTTATCCACGAATAACTAAGCATCATGCTCTTTGTCCACGAGAGCGAGCTTTTCCGGCCATGCCATTTCTCCAGCACCGCAAGTCACGGCATAACCCCCGTGTGAGAAACGGGTTTATGGCCATGATACATTCATAGACAGGTCTTCTGACTCCCGGTTCGTCTTACTTGCCGCGCCTTCCCATTTATCGAAACGCAGTATTTCTACTGCCCAAATAGTGACTTTAATGCGACGTTCATCCCCGGTTACAGCGGCGGGCCCGTCCCGGATTTTCACCGGGTTCCCTATTAAGCTCAACTAAGAGCATCTAAGAATGACAGATAATTTAACTGATAAAAATCAGGACGTCAATTAGTTTTAACAATGTCCGCTTAAGAACCTGTACGGCACTGAGGGGACTGATTTTATTTTTCCCGGCTTTCGATTCGGGGACAGAATGATTTTCGCTGAAAAAACGCGAAAAAAA
>CAZSOB010000043.1:0-8872 GCA_964608155.1 uncultured Desulfobulbia bacterium | reverse complement strand
CCTCCACCTCGTCTCTGGGCCATTTAAGGCGCATGGAGTTCTGGGCCATCTCCAGGCCGGAAACCGCCACCCCGCCGGCATTGGCGGCCTTGCCAGGGGCATAGAGTAGTTTATTATCAATAAAGAGATCAATGGCAGCGGGGCTGGCGGGCATATTGGCCCCCTCAGAAACCAAAAAGACGCCGTTGGCAATGAGATTGGCGGCATCCCGCGCGTTTATCTCATTCTGAGTGGCGCAGGGCATAGCGCAATGGGCCTTGTGATTCCAGAGAGGGTTGTAGTCATTGGAGGGGTCAACCGCAGTATAAACCACGCCGGGCCAGGTCTCGGCATACTCTTTGATCCGGCCGCGGCGCGTGTTTTTCAATTCCTTGATAAACTCCAGCTTTTCCTGATTTATCCCCTCCTCATCAAAGACATAGCCCGATGAATCGGACATGGTCAGAACCCGACCGCTTAGTTGAATAATCTTCTCGGCCGTATATTGAGCCACATTCCCGGAGCCGGAGATCAGGCAATCCTTATCCGTCAGAGAATCGCCGCGGGTGGCCAGCATCTCGGAGGCGAAATAGACATTACCATAGCCCGTGGCCTCAGGCCGCACCAGAGAGCCGCCCCAGCTGAGGCTCTTGCCGGTCAAAACCCCGGTAAACTCATTACGCAGACGTTTATACATGCCGAAGAGATAACCGATTTCCCTGGCCCCGACTCCGATATCACCGGCCGGAATATCGGTATCAGGGCCGATATGGCGCTGTAATTCCATCATAAAACTCTGGCAGAAACGCATAACCTCATTATCGGATTTACCCTTGGGATTAAAGTCGGAGCCGCCCTTGCCGCCGCCCATGGCCAGGGTAGTGAGAGAATTTTTAAACACCTGCTCAAAGGCCAGAAACTTCATAATCCCGAGATTAACCGAAGGATGAAAACGTAAGCCCCCCTTGTAAGGCCCAAGGGCGCTGTTCATCTCCACCCGGAAACCGCGGTTGACCCGCACCTGCCCGACATCATCCTCCCAGGGTACCCGGAAGAGAATGACCCGCTCCGGTTCAATCATCCGCTCCAGTATTGCCGCCTGCCGGTAATGAGGATTACGTTCCAGAACCGGCAGCACCGAGCTTAAGACCTCGCGCACCGCCTGTTTAAATTCGTCCTGATCCGGATCACGACTATCTATTAAGGTCATTATTTTATCCATGTTCTCTCCTTGTTTTAATATAGCGCGACACCCTCACCGCCGGCACCGTCAACTTTGATAACAATCGGCCTGCTAAAACTTATATGCCTGACATAACCCTCCCGGCTGCCTTCCAGCCCTGTCAGCCATTCCTGATTAAGGCGGTCAGAGGAGCCCTCCCGGAGACTGACGGTAAGATATGGAATACCGAGAGAGGTTATATTATGAAAAAAATGTGTACCCTGCGAGGGATCAACCCGCAGCTTGCCGCCGGTTACCTCCACAATGGCCGCGGCCCCGGAGATATCCTCCCAGCGCACCGGAATCCCCATAAGACTGTCCGCTGAGCCCCAGCGGCCGGGGCCAATAAGGAGATAGGGGCGTTTCCGCCCGGTCAGACGGTTGTTTAAACGGCCGATATCCCCGGCGATGCGCCGGGTTTTGGAGACCTCGAAACTATCCTGATCCACCAGCACCAAATCCCTGACCCGCACCACTCCATGCCCCAGGCTGTATTGAGAGCGGCAAAAGGCGGCCTTCCGCTCCGCCGCGCTTATTCCCACCTCCCGGGCGGCCCGGCCCACGGCCATGGGCCGGATCTGGAGGAGATAAAATACCGGTTCATCCTCTCCCTCACCCAAATCAACGGCAAATTCCATCTCCACCGAACAGCCCATCCCCTCACTGCCCAGATCCAGCATCTTCTTAATTATCCCGGCCAGGGGATAGGTATTGTATTTCAGCACCGGAGCGAAGGTCAACACCCGGAGTCCAGGCCCGGCGCTGTCCCTGATACGGTGTTCATCCTTTATATAGACACTCGTTAGAAGGGGCAGAGGACTGTGAGCAGTATCCAGCCGGCTTAAAGGAATCCTGCGCACCAGATCAGGCGGCCGGCCGGCCGTCGGCGGCGCGGCTTTAAGGTCAAGGACACAGACCTCGCGCTGGGAGTTTCGCAGAATATCGTCAACACTGGCAAACTGCGGCAGAATCTGCGGCCAGGCTGGAGAAAAACGCAGGCAGTTGCCGCCCTCAACCACGGTATGGCCAAGACCAAGGGCGGCGCTCACCACTCCGTCCGCCGGCCGCATATGGGAGACGGGATAATAATTATAGGACTGGGCCACCCCGGAAACGGCCGGATAGAACCAGCCGCCATAATCACGGCCCGCCACCTGCTGAATAATAACCGCCATGGCATCCTGCCTGCTCTGGCCGCTGAGACGGGAAAACTTCCGGGGCCCGGAAAAATAGGTGGAGGCGTAAACCAGCTTCACGGCCTCAAGCAGCCGCGCCAGCCGGGTCTCAAAATCCGGCTCATTATTGGCCAGCATACAGGTGCGGTACAAGCCGGCATAAGGCCGGTAGCGGGCATCCTCCATGAGGCTGGAAGAACGTACCGCGAGAGGCCAGGTCACCTTCCGCAGATAGGCGGTCAGCTCATCCCGCAGCCAGTCGGGCAGCGCCGCCGCCAGAAACCGCTGGCTGATAACATGATCCTCACCGCCGGAGAGATAAAATAATTTATTGCGGCCCACGAAATCCCTGAAACCGTCATCACAGATGACACAGGTCTGCGGAATAGTAATCCCGCCCTTAAATGACGTCAGAAGCCGGCGGTAACGGCGCAGAAGCGCGGCCCAGAAGGCTATTCCGGTGGCTTTACCGCCCATGGAGCCCTGGCCGATCTTGACAAAATCGTTAATCCGGGGATCAAATTCCGAAGGCTCAAAAACAGAGACAAGGCCAAACTGCCGCCATTTACGAAAGGCGTGAATCATGGAAGAGAGATAGTCACGTATCTCCGCCTCACCGGAAAAATCCGCCGGTCTCATGGCGCCGAGCCGAAGCGCCAGCCCTATTTCGGAACGGGCCATGAACCAGTTGGAAAAATGATTACGGCCGGCATGATAGAGCAGAGAGGCGGCCGGAATATCACGCAGACAGCGCTCAAACTCATTAAAATCCGCCGCCCGGCCCGCCTCGCTGCCGTCGGGAAGACGAAAAACAAATGGGCCGAAACCGAGGTTGTTAACCAAAAACTGCTCCATCTCCCCGGCCAGGTCATCATGATTTTTATTCAGAAAGGCGGCCGGGACGGTTTCAGCGGCCCGGCTGTTGGCAGGATCGGAGCTCATCAGAAGCAGGGCCATATCAGGGTGAGCGGCCCGCACCTTACGCAAAAAGCGGCAGCCGGCCTCATCGTCCAGACTCCCACCCCTGGGGAAACGGGTATCCGAGATAACGGCGAAGACAAAGGGCTGATAGCGCTCATATAGGGCTGTCGCCGTCTCATAATCAGCGGCCGTCAATATCTTGGGACGAGCCCGCATTTTAAGCAGCCGATGCTCCTCGTTCAGCCCCTCATCAAGCACCGCCTGAGTCTGCCGCACCACAGCGTTATAGAGAATAGGCAGAAAGGTAGAGATATAATCAGGGGAATCCTCCACCAGAATAATGATCCTGACCCCGGCCCTGGCGGTATCATGAGCGGCGTTGGCCTTATCCTCCATATTCTTGATCAGGGCGAAAAGAAGACTGGCATCACCCGTCCATATATAGAGACGCTCCATGGCGCCGGATTTAAAGAGCCGTTGACAGTCCCGAACCTGGGCCGCCGGCCCCGCCAGCAGTATCACCGGCAAGTCAGGGTATGACTCCCGAACCCGGCGGCTGACGGCAAAGGCCTCCACGGCCCCCACAAGGGGCATGGTCAAAACCAGATCAAAGGAGTGCCGCCCCAGCATCTCAAGGGCCTCTTCAAGGGTTGAGGCCCGACGCAGACGGGGCGGAGCGCTTAAATTCAGGCCATGATATTCATTAATTATCCGACTGGGCAGGCTGCCGTCCTGTTCCAGGACAAAGGCGTCATAGGGGCTTGAAATAAGCAGTATCTCACGAATCTTATGGGGCATAAGTTCGTAGAACAAATTCACATCATCGTCAAATTCACGCACCAGTCTTTCGGGAGAGAGTATAGATGTCCGCATACCGTAACTTATCTTCAAATAAAGGCCCTCCGTTCTCCATCAAAAGAGCCTGATTAGTAACTTCTCCAGCGGTACGATCTTTGTCGCACCGCTGGAGAAGTTACCCTGACCACGCACAACATCCCGGAATAACAAGATTTATTTTAATATTTCAAAAAACATAAAAAAGTTACCCTGGACAATTGCCTTGGACTATAGACCAGTGTTTAAACTAAAGACTAAAGGGTCAGCAGTTAACAGTTTACAAAAAAAATTAAATAGAGGAGGCAGACTATGAAAAGGTTCATGATTCCTACGACGGCTCATTGCGGCGAGGGGCACACGCCCTTGTCCCGGGTACGACACTAAACTGCCCATAGCTTATAATCTACAAGAATATCAGGTTTCGTTCTGCAAGTGAATATCTAACTTTATTTTCCCCCTGAAATGTTGATACAATAATAAAAATGAGAACCTCTATGCGTGGAGGCGTCAGATACTACAGATGTCCAAATTCAACAAGGAGAAAACCATGAAAAAAATTCTATCAAACTGGGCCTTACTTCTGGTAATTACGCTTACCGCCGTACCCGCCCTGACGGTAAGCGCGGCTGAAACTTCCGAGCCCCAGGGGCAGGGAATGATGCGGCAAATGATGCAAAACCGGCAGACTGCCGGGGGCATGATGAGCCGTAAGGGCATGATGAAGAACAATGGTATGATGAGCAGGGGGATGATGGGTAAAGGCATGATGCCCATGATGATGAACGGCTGCCGGATGAGTCCCATGATGCTGGAGGGCGGCATGATGCCCATGATGGGTTATAACCCGGCCCTGAGCAGTAATTATTTCAAGAATTATAAAAAATTCCAAAAATTCTTCAACGAGACCCGCAACCTGCGCAAAAAATTAAACGACCTGCAATTCGAGTATGGTGAAGCCCGCTGGAACCCCAATACCACCCTGGGCGAATTGCAGCGTATGCGCGCCCGTTTAAATAAGCTGCGGCAAAAAATCTATGCCAAAAGGCCGCAATGAAAATTAAGACCTTAACCACTACCATACTGTTTCTTGCCCTGACTCTCTCCCTCAATGCCCAGGCGGCAGAAAAGGAGAGAGGGCAGGATTCCGCCCTCAACAACCTCATCAGTACGGCCCTGGCCAAAAATCCAGGTCTCCTGAGCGCCAGGGCTCGCTGGCAGATGTTTAAAGAGCGGATTATTCCCGCCGCCTCCCTTGACGATCCTCTGCTGTCCGTCGCCTTTAACAATTATCCCGTTGATAAATTCCGGGCCGACGAGACCCCCATGACCGGCAAGGTCATCAAATTGAGCCAGAAATTCCCCTTTCCCGGCAAACTAACCGCCAAGGAGGATGCGGCCCGGCAATTGGCCCTCTGGTACAAGGGGGTGTATGAGGATCAACGCCTGTCCTTAAGCCGCCAGGTTAAGGACACCTGGTACAATCTGTATTTTATTGATAAATCCATTGAGATTACCCGCAAAAAAGCGGCACTCATAAAAGACTTCATCAAACTGACGGAAACCAATTACGAGGTTGGCCGCGGTCTGCAGCAGGATGTCCTCAAGGCCCAGGTTGAGCATTCCAGACTCACCGACCAGCTCCTGCAGCTGAACCAGAAACGCCAGACCAGCCTGGCTCGCCTGAATACCCTTATCAATCAGGCCCCAGATCATAAGCTGCCTATTCCCGCCGCTCTCAAGCATCGGCCCATAACCATGAGTGCCGCCGAACTTCAGCGCCGGGCCCTTACAAAACGACCGCTGTTCACCGCCTATAGAGCCCTGATGGCCAGTTATCAAGCCAAAATCAACCTGGCCCGCCTCAATTACCGGCCGGATTTTAAGGCCGGAGTGGCCTATACCTTCCGGGAACCAATCGGCACCGCCTCTGACGGCACTGATTTCGCGGCCATCGAGATAGGGATGAATATTCCCATCTTCCGGGCCAAGCGGGATGCCGCCCTCTCCGGAGCCGAAGCCGGACTGCGCCTGGTGCGCCGTCAATACGAAAAATTCAAGGATCAAACCGCCTTTGAAATCCACGATGCCCTTAATGACATGAGCAAAAATCAACGCCAGGCAACACTTTATAAGACCGGCATAATTCCCCAGGCCAACCAAAGTTTCGAGGCCTCCATGGGGGCCTATCAGGAGGGCAAAGTTTCATTCCTCACCCTCCTCGACAATCTCATGACCCTGTATCGTTATGAGATTGATTATTACCGGGCCGCCAGCGACACCGAACACGATGCTGCCAGGCTGGAGGCCGCCAGCGGTGTAAATTCACTGTAATCCGGCAGGGTTATTCCCCTGTCATAAAACCATATTCCCCATTTCCCACGTAGGGCACTAAGGATAAATTATGCCGACTATAAACAAATACCATCTCATCGCCTTTTTTTGCGCCAGTTTTATCGTTTTCACCGGTGCGGTACCACCCTCCTTTCAGACACCGGGAGTCCAGGCCGCCGAAAAAAAGAGCGAACGAAAAATTAAATACTGGAAGGCCCCCATGGATCCCACCTATATCCGCAACAGCCCTGGTAAGTCGCCCATGGGCATGGATCTGGTGCCGGTCTACGAGGATGAGGCGCAGAGCGGTTCGGTAATCCGCATTGATCCAGTGACTATTCAGGATATGGGAATTCGCACTGTCCAGGTCAAGAGACGCAACCTGGATCATATAATTCATACCGTGGGCCTGGTGCGCTATGAAGAACCACTCCAATACTCTATCAACACCAAAATTTCCGGCTGGGTAGAGAAACTCTATGCCAACCAGAAGGGGCAGAAAATAAGAAAAGGTGAGGCCTTATTAAAGATATACAGCCCGGAGTTAGTGAGTACTCAACAGGAATTTCTCCTCGCCCTGCACAACAAAAAGGCCCTGGCCAATAACTCCTTTGCGGAAATTGCCCAGGGTGCCAGACAATTATTGGCAGCGGCCCGCCGCCGCCTGGAGCTTTGGGATGTCTCAAAAAAACAGATTGAGGCCCTGGAAAAGAGTCAGAAGGTTCAAAAAACCATCACCATCTACTCCCCTTACAGCGGTATCATCACCCGGAAAAATGTCAACGAAGGTACATACGCCAAGGCCGGTACCGAACTGCTGGCCATATCCGATATTTCCAGGGTGTGGATCAACGCCGACATCTACGAATCCGACCTCCCCTGGGTAAAAACAGGACTAAAGGCCACCGTTACCATGCCCTTTGCCGACAGCCGTAAATTATATGGCAAATTAACCTTTCTCTACCCCTATATGGAGGCCAAAACCCGGACAATGAAGGCCAGACTGGAATTCGCCAACCCTGGAATGATCCTTAAACCGGATATGTACGTCAACGTCGAGATTATGACCAGACCCCTGCGTAACGTCCTGACCATTCCGGAAAACGCCGTTCTCAACTCCGGCACCAGCAAGACCGTTTTTATCGCTCTGGGTAAGGGTAAATTTGAACCCCGCCAAATCAAGACCGGGCTGGCAGGCCAGAACGGGTTAGTTCAGGTTCGTCAAGGCCTCCTGAAAAATGAATGGGTGGTCACCTCGGCCCAGTTCATGCTGGATTCAGAGAGCAACCTCCGAGCCGCGGTACAAGGCATGCTGGAGGTCAATAAAAAAAAGATGAAAATGCCAGCCGCTCCCAAGGCCGATAAAAAAGAAAATCTCAATGACCTCTTTTAAGGGAGCCCGCCATGCTTGAAAAAATTATCAACGCCTCCATCCGTAACAAATTCATGGTGCTGCTCTTAACCACCTTTATTATCGCCGCCGGCATCTACGCCCTGCGAAATATTCCCTTAGATGCCATCCCCGATCTTTCCGATGTCCAGGTCATCGTCTTTACCAAATATCCGGGCCAGGCCCCCCAGGTAGTGGAAGATCAGGTAACCTACCCGCTCACCACCCAGATGATGGCCGTCCCCTATGCCAAGGTGGTACGGGGCTACTCCTTTTTTGGTCTCTCCTTTGTCTATATCATCTTCAAGGACGGTACCGATCTCTACTGGGCCCGCTCCAGGGTACTGGAATATCTTAACTCCGCCGCCCACCTGCTGCCTAAGGGGGTAAGCCCCAGTCTGGGGCCTGATGCCACCGGTGTCGGCTGGGTCTATGAATACGTTCTTCAGAGCAAGAACCATAATCTCCAGCAGTTACGCTCCATTCAGGACTGGTATATGCGTTATGGCTTAACCGGCGTCAAGGGTGTCGCCGAGGTGGCGAGTATAGGCGGTTATGTCAAACAATACCAGGTAGTAATAAACCCCGACCGGCTGCTGGCCTATCATATCACCATCGCCCAGATTAAAAAGGCCATCCAGCGCAGCAATAACGATGTCGGCGGCCGTCTGGTGGAGATGGCCGAGACCGAATTCATGGTGCGTGGTCTGGGGTATTTCAAGTCCAAAAAGGATATTGAGGAGGTGGTGGTGGGCACCGACCAGAACGGCACCCCCATCCTCCTCAAAGATCTGGCCAAGGTACGGATAGGCCCGGAACTGCGGCGGGGTCTGGCCGATCTGAACGGCCAGGGTGAAGCCGTGGGCGGTGTGGTCATTATGCGTTATGGCGGCAATGCCCTCAAAACCATTGAGCGGGTCAAGAAAAAACTGGCGGAATTAAAGAGTGGGCTGCCGGCGGGTGTTACCATTAAAACGGTCTATGACCGTTCCGGACTCATTGACCGGGCGGTGGATA
>CAZSOB010000042.1:0-9070 GCA_964608155.1 uncultured Desulfobulbia bacterium | reverse complement strand
TTGGTGCGCCCGGCCCGATTCGAACGGGCGACCCACGGATTCGAAGTCCGGTACTCTATCCAGCTGAGCTACGGGCGCTCTTTTTATCGGGGCAAGTATAACCCATCTTCTTCTTTGAATAAACACATAGTTTGATTATGATTACAAAAATAGCCATATCTCTCCCTGTTGACAAATTTATTTAAAGACCTTATTTGTTTTGTGGTAACTATTCAGCATGATGCCTAAAAGCAACAATAATCACCGGACTGTAACTGTTCAGAAGTGCCTCAGGTTCGGAGTCTGCGCTTTCCTGTTCATTTTTGACTTTGAAGCATAAGAGGTATGCGAGAAGGCAAAAATGGGGTGTTGCTGAATAGTTACGTTTTGTGTAGTTTCTCCGTCACTTTCAGACGTTATAACTTCAGGAAAGCACCGACTTTGGATGTGTCCGAGATATTTTTGAAACAAAAGCCCTGGGGCATGGCTGCCTCAGAGACTAAAGAGGGAGAGTGAACCCGTGAACAGTATTATTGTTACCTGCGCTTCATGCGCCAAAAAAAATAAAATTTCAGCGGATAAACAGCATCTCCGGCCTAAATGCGGGCATTGTGGTACGCCAATTTCATTAAGGGAACTGGCGGTGGCGGTGGAGCTTGATGATTACAACTTTCATGATTTTGTAAAACAGGCATCCTTGCCGATTGTAGTCGACTTCTTTTCACCAACTTGCGGGCCCTGCCAAATGATGGCACCTATTATTCAGGCCTTGGCCCCTAAATATATCAATAAAGTCATTGTGGCCAAACTGGATACCAGTCGGAATCCTCAAACCGCATCTTTTTTTAATATTCGTGGGGTGCCGAGCTTCCTTTTTTTTAAGAATGGGGGGCTTGTTGACCAGGTAGCAGGGGCAGTTCCCGAGGCTGTGCTTGAGCAAAAAATATCTTCCCTCGTTTGAGCGGATTAGTTGATCTGTCCTTAAAAGAAATAAGAAATCAAACCGCCTGAACGGAGCGTTTTGCGGCGCAGTAGTGACGGCCCATGATCTGGTGTGTCGCCTTCTTCCCTGCCTTCCGAAATTAACTCCTTTAATAAATTAGATATAAGACCAAAATAGTACTCTGCGGCCCTTCTACCTTAGTGCTTTATGCCGCCTATTTTAGTCTCTGGCGGCTGACCTAAGGAGTTTCAGAGAATTCCTCATCTCTACCTGGAAAAATAAAAAATTATGTTTGAAACAGAATGCGAGCAGGCCCCGACACTACCCATGATTGGCGGGCCATATCAAAAGTTTTTCAAGAAAATTGTCACCGGCGGTGTCCTGCTCCTGTGCACCACACTGCTGGCCTTGTTATGGAGCGGCATGGCACCGGAGCATTATCAGCATTTCTGGCACATGCCGCTGTCTATAAGTCTGGGGCCGCTAAGTATCAGTAAGAGCCTGCTGCATTGGATTGATGAATTGCTGATGGCGCTCTTTTTCTTCACCGTGGGGCTTGAGATTAAACGGGAAATCATGATCGGTGAACTATCTTCCTTTCGAAAAGCGGTGCTGCCGGTGGCGGCCGCCGTCGGGGGGATGTTGATGCCGGCGGTCATATTTTACATCTTTAATTATAATACCGAGACGGCGGCTGGCTGGGGAATTCCCATGGCCACTGATATCGCCTTTGCCCTGGCCGTGTTAAGTCTGGTCAAGAACCGGGTGCCGTACGGGGTAAGAATTTTCCTCTCAGCCCTCGCTATTGCCGATGACATGGGTGCAGTTCTGGTCATCGCCATCTTCTATACGAAATCAATTGCCTGGGAGTATTTTATCATTGCTGCCGTCTGCCTCGTCCTGCTGGCTGTCGCCAACCGGCTGTGGATCAGGCACACCTTGGTGTACGCCGTCCTCGGGGCCGGGGTCTGGTTTTCGTTTATGGCGGCCGGTATCCATGCCACTGTCGCCGGTGTGGTGGTGGCGATGTTTATTCCGGCACGTGGCCGCTATGATACCGATTGTTTTCTACGGGTGGTCAAGAAAGCACTCGGCCGTTTTAATTGTCGCATGGGCGATTGTGGTCGAACCATCCTTCTCGAACAGGGCCATTTAAACGCGGTGCAAAATATAGAAAATGCCTGCGTGAAGACCATCACTCCCCTGCAGCGTCTCGAACATTTTCTCGGCAGCTGGGTGAGCCTGCTCATCCTGCCGCTTTTTGCCCTGGCCAACGCCGGGATGCATATTGATTTGAATACGCTCTATTCCACTTTGTCCGCCCCTTTGTCCCTGGGAATTATTTTTGGCCTGACCCTGGGGAAACCCCTGGGCATTTTCATCTTTACCTTCGTTACTGCCAAGATTCTCAAGACTCCCCTGGCTCAGGGGATGAATTGGGGCCATGTTCTCGGCATAGGCATGTTGGGTGGTATAGGATTCACCATGTCTATTTTTATTACAGGTCTTTCCTATAGCAACCCTGATTTTCTGGAAATGGCCAAGGCCGGTATTTTAACCGCTACCGCTCTGTCATCCATCATCGGACTGGCTGTTCTGTTCGTCTTATCTTATAAGCGGAAGGAAACGTAAGCGCGCATCAGGGCGCCCCTGAAACGCTTACACCTTGGAGGGCGATCACCTCCTATAGTGTGGTTTGTTGATCGTTTACAAGGAAACAGTCAGTCAGCGCTGCCCTCGCGGCTCTGACTTCAGGAGGGAAATCTAAGGCACTGATGTGTTCTTACGGCTCTTGATTACTCCGCATGGGCACCCATAGTGAACTGATACGGAAAATGATCATGATGCTGATCAGGATGAAAAATATTGAAAAGGCGAGGTAAGTGGCAGCCATATTGGGTGAGGTAAAAACCGGTATGGGCCAGAACTGAAAATAAAAGATTCGGAAGGCTGATATTGTAAAGACAGTAAAGGCCGCCACTGTCATGGCAGCTAATATCCCACCTATTCTTCTGCCATATCTATCTAACCATATTGCCAGGCCTGGAATAATCCCCAGCAGGCCGACTATCCTGTATTCATAGGATATAGTTCCAAAGCACATTCCCTGAATAAACATAGCCGCGGCGAAGGGCAGACTGACGGCCCGAAAAAGTTCCGCGGCCCGCTCTCTGCCGGCTGCTGATTTAAATCTAATTAGTACTATTATCAATACAGCAGAGACTATCTGGAACGATTTGGCTGCCCAGGCAGGCATCAGCAGCATGAAACTTATTCCCGTTGGCCTGGCCTGAATTTCATAACGCTGCAGACTGGGCCAGTATTCTTTAAGTTCCGGCAGATAAAACAAGATGCTGGCCGCAACTATTAGTAATGGCAGAATATGGTACAGGCGCTCCTTTTTCCGGGCAGTGCAGAGGGCGGCAAGACAAAATGTGCCAAGGAATGGCAAGGCACTCCATTTTACAGCGGCCAGTATCCCAGCCCCTGATAAATAGAGCCCCGCCATTCGCTTACGGCATAAAATATTATATATCAGCAGCAGATAGCAGACAGCACTGAGAAGATCGAACTGCCCCCTTTCGAGATGAGCGAAGCCCAAAGGGGTATAAAAATAAAGGAGAATATCCACGAAGATTATCTGCCATATGTAAGATCCCAGACCGCTGAACCACAAGACAAATGATGAGGCTGTAATCAGGAGGGCAAATGTGGCTGTATCGTGGGTAATGAGGGCCTGATAATAAGGAAGCCTGGTGAGCGGGGAGAGCAAACGGTTGGTGAAGGGGGGATAATTCGGGCGGCGGCCAAGGGGATCCCGGTAAGCCGGGTTCCGGGGATTATATTCATTCTGCCCATGCTGGAGGGCAAGAGAAGAAAAATATACCTGGGCGAAATCAGCCCCTGATGCTCCATACCCCCGGCCGTTGGCGGCCGTCCCCGGTACTGGCAGAAAACCATAATAAGGCATTTGACTAATTGGAGCTGCCTGGCCATTACTTAACAGTTTGATCTTGTACTGCATGTCGTTAAAAAACAGACAACTCAGGACAGCCAGGGCAGAGCAAAATAGGAATACATTGAACAGTCTTTTTTTATCTTGCAGCCAGATGAGCATGGGAAATGGTAATTGTGGATGTTTGGTAAGAGTTCAAAGTTACGGCGAAAAACTATATAATATACGAAAAGCATAAAAAAGTGAAATAAATTTGGGTTGTCATCTCGACAAGACCCCCGTTCACCGCCGAGCAGGCGGCCTATAAAGTTAAGTTGTTAAGTCAATTTGCGCTTTTATATCCTTTAACAACAAAACAGTTTAATTTTTTGCTTGGCATCTCTATGAAAAAGGATGTATCGTCATCCAACGATGGAGGAAGGCTCTGGCTCGCTATGGTAATCTGCCCTGCGTCGCTTATACTGCCCCGCAAGTGGATTTTCACTTAATCACCATCTTGGTTCATTATGATTTTTTTACATAAGCAGTGGAAAAAAGTTGTTGCCGCTACCAACGAGGTTGACCTCACTTTTTTGCTGCTTCGTATTTTTAGTCTTGTTGGTGGTATTTCCTGGCTTCTGATTGTCCATCTCCCTCAGCGAGAAGAGACTGTTTTGTATAAGTCTCTTATCTTTTTTTCCGTTTACAGCCTTCTTTGTTACCTGATTATTTTTTTTAAGCCGGCTCTTCTAAAGAAGGTGTATTTGGCTTCCCTGGTTCTTGACTTGATTTTTCTGTCAAACTTGATCCATACCGAAACGAATTTTGTCAGTAGTTTTTTTCTTGGTTATTACCTGCTTCTTTGTCTGCATACCATATATTTCGGCCTTGAATTCGGCCTGATTGTCGCCGCTTTTTCCGCTGTTTGCTACGGTATCAGCATCCTTTCTGTACCCGCTCATATAGAATGGACTGATTTAGCGGTGAGGATCGGTTTTCTCTTTTTCATCACCGTGCCGGTGGGGCTGATAACTGAAAAGGCTAAACGTGATAAGAAGAAGATCGAAAATTTTAATAAAACCCTTGAGAGTACAGTCGATCAACGAACGGAGAAGATTAGGGCACTCCTTGATAAGGAACGTTACCTACAGGAAATTCTCAATACGGTTGCCCATATCAACAAACTGCTTATTATCTCGCCAAACCTTATCAGTCTGCTGGAAAGCTCCTGTGCCCGATTTGTGCAGCACGGTCATTATGGTTTTAGCTGGATTGGCCTGCTGGAAGATAACGTAATTAAGACGATTCAGACCTCTGAGACCAAGGGCAGCCCTCTCGTTGACCCGCCTTATGAAGTTTTTGATGCCGACAGCCTATTTTACTCAAGCTCCACGGCCCAATGTATCAGGGAAAATCGAATAGTGATTCACAAAAATGTCCTTGGAGCGGCGGATCAGAACCACTGGCGTGACCGGGCAGCGTTGAAGGACTTTCAAGCGATAATCAGTCTTCCACTACGTACCCCTCAGTCGGGTGAATCACTCGGGGTTCTCTGCATTTACACCTGGCGCAAGGAAGGCTTCGCGTCGGAAGAACAGGATATGCTGGCCGATTTGGCCGGGGATATCAGCTTTGCCATTGATTCGTTCAGACAGAGGGAATCGGTGACAAAACTCACCGCCGAACGGGCGGCTAATTATGAAGAAACAATTTTTTCTTTTGTTGACATGATTGAGCAGCGGGATACCTATACAGCGGGGCATTCCGAGCGTGTTGCCAATTATTGTCAACTCATTGCCCGGGAAATGGGCTTTGAATTTGAGGATATAAAGAAGGTCTATAAATCCGCTATTCTCCATGACATTGGCAAGATTGCCACCCCTGATTCAGTCCTGCTTAAACCAGGCAAATTGACTACCCTGGATTATGACTTGATCAAACTTCATCCCTTTGCCGGTTATGAGATGCTGTCAAAGATTGAGATGTACAAAGAGTTAGCGGTGATAATTCTTCATCATCACGAAAGACACGATGGCAATGGTTATCCCGACGGCCTGCGGGGGGAAGAAATTCCACCGCTTTCCAGAATTATGTCGGTTAGTGATGCCTTTGATGCCATGACTACTAACCGTATATATAAAGCGAGAAAAGAGATCCCCCAGGCCTTGGATGAGCTGCGGTATTTCAGCGGCACTCAGTTTCATCCCGATGTGGTGAAGGCGGCGGTCTTGGTATTGTTCGACATCAAAATTTCTATCGGTATAAACCAACTTCCGGTAACCAATCTGGAAAAAAAGAGATTTTCATATTTTTTTAATGACAAATTAACCGGGCTTTATAATGAGGTTTATTTAAAAAGTATATTGAACAATCTGGATCTGAAACACTATACATGTATGCATATGCTGCATCTCTTGAATGTCCCGGAGTACAATAAACGCCATGGCTGGGATAAAGGTAATCAGTTCTTTAAGGAGTTTGCAGCTGAATTACAGGTTGTTTTCCCGGAGGCTCTCGCTTTCAGGGTCTATGGAAATGATTTTATCCTTATCTCTGCCAAACATTTTGATATAGACAGCAAGACGTTTAACCGCTTTAAATGTATTTCTGAGAGTGAAATCCAGATTGAGGTCAGGCATGTCAAGCTCCTGGCAGGTAACGCCTATACTATTGATAAACTGGACAAACTGGAGATCATGCCCGTTGCTTCCCGGCAGCCGGTGAGCGAGGCCGTTAAGGGGTTGTATGAAACTAACGCGAGCAAGATGGGCTGAAGATGACAGACGGCTCATTTTATGTTTTAAAAGCCTCGGCCTTAGGTTATATTGGCGGCCATCGTAAGTGTGTGATGGCCTTTTTACGAGTCCATCATCAATTGTAAGAGCAAGAAAAACGGCGTTGATAATGAGTTGGCGCTGGTATTTATATTCTGGTTATTAGACAAATAGGAGATTTAATATGAGCAGTTCATGTGGAAGTTGCAGCAGTCAAAGCGCCAGTTGTAGCTCTGGCCCCTCGCAGTCTGATATGCAGGCCCAGATTGCCCAGCAGGAAAATGAGATCAAGGCCTCACTTGGTAAGATTGCCCATAAGATTCTGGTAATGAGCGGCAAGGGCGGGGTTGGTAAGAGTACTGTCTCCACCAATCTGGCCCTGGGTCTTGCTAATCGTGGCTTTAAGGTTGGCTTAATGGATGTGGATCTCCATGGCCCTGATGTCTGCCGGATGCTGAATTTAAATGAAAATTTAAAAGATGCCACGATGAAACAGGGTGATTTAGTACCCACCATGCGGGTGGGTGAGAATCTCAAGGTGATATCTCTGGAGTATATGATGGAGGATCGCGATGATCCTATTATCTGGCGCGGGCCTTTAAAGATTCAGGCCATCCGCCAGTTTATTGCCGATATGGACTGGGGTGAGTTGGATTATCTCGTTATTGATGCCCCGCCAGGCACCGGTGACGAGCCCCTGACCATCGCTGATACCATTAAGGATGCCCAGGCTCTGGTGGTAACTACCCCTCAGGATGTCGCCCTGGCCGATGTCAGAAAATCGATCAATTTCTGCAACCACGTCAAGATGGAAATAATTGGCCTGGTGGAGAACATGAGCGGTCTCATCTGCCCCCATTGTAATAATGTGGTGGATGTCTTTAAGAGCGGCGGCGGTGAGCGTACTGCCAAGGATTTTGATATTAATTTTATGGGCCGCATCCCCATGGATCCCCGGGTAGTTATCGGCGGTGATGAAGGCATCCCTTATCTCACTTCCACCAGCAGCAGTCCGGCGGTTACAGCCTTTGGGGCCTTGATTGATAACGTGGTCAAGAACACCACTGCCGCTTCGGTTTCTCTCAATGTGGCGGAAAGTGATTGTGCCTGCGGCGGCACCTGCGACTGCAATTCATAAAAGGTAACTATTCAGCTGCACCCAGGATGTGGTGGTAAATCAGAACTAAGGGGGCTGCTTTTATTTTTCGTAGCTTCCGATTCGGGGACAGAATGATTTTCGCAAACAAACGCGAAAAAAATTCTGTCCCCTTGGCGCAGGGGAATAATTTAATCTGTCTCCTGGCATAAAACCACCAACCATCCTTGATGGACTCGTAAAAAGTCCATCACACACTTACGATGGCTAAGTCAGCTAAGCGAAGACTGCGAAAAGTTCGATATACAGCTAAGCGTAGACTGCGAGGCGTGGTGGTTCGGCAGGGCTTCGGTCATACATGTGGTATGCCGAAACGCCACAACGCAGTAGATCGGACTTTTTACGACGCCATCATCCTTAATGCAAAACTCTAATCGGGTACCATTAGTTTCGCATGCGATCTTTGTCGTACCACTGGAGAAGTTACTAATGGTTGGTCATCACGGGCATTTCGCTGAATAGTTACCATAAAAGATATTGGGCTGGGGGAAAAATATGATTGTCAGACAGATCGTGGTTGGTTCCATGAGCGTGTGTTGTTATGTAATTGGCTGCTCTGAAACCAAAATTGGGGCGGTCATTGATCCGGGCGGCTCCATAGATAAAATCAAGGCCGCGGTAGCGGCGGAACAACTAAATATTAAATATATTATCAACACCCACGGGCATCCCGATCATGTCTGCGCCAATGGGCCTTTAAAAGAGGCCTGGGGGGCGGAGATTATTATGCATGAAGATGATGGCGCCTTTTTTGCCCGCCCGGAAACGAAGGAATACTTTTCCATCCTGGGGCTGCCTGAGTCGCCGCCGCCTGATAAGCTGGTGCGGGACGGCGACATTATCAGCATAGGGACGGAGAATCTATTGGTTATTCATACCCCTGGTCATACCCCCGGTAGTATCTGCCTCTATAATAAGCCTGATCTTTTTACCGGTGACACCCTTTTTGTGGGCGGGGTGGGGCGTACCGATTTCCCAGGCGGTTCCATGGAGGAGCTTAATTGTTCCATTCAAGAACGTCTCTTAGTTATGCCCGAGGATTCTATTGTCTGGCCCGGTCATGGTTATGGCGGAGACAGCTCCACCATTGGGGTTGAGAAACGCTCCAATCCTTATTGCACCGGGGACTTATAGGTTATGCGGGAGATAGTTCTTGGTACTGCCGGGCATGTAGATCATGGTAAGACCAGTCTGGTCAGAGCCCTCACCGGCATCGAGACTGACCGGTTGCGGGAGGAGAAGAAACGCGGTATCACCATTGAGCTGGGTTTCGCTTTTCTGGA
>CAZSOB010000041.1:0-9140 GCA_964608155.1 uncultured Desulfobulbia bacterium | reverse complement strand
GATTATCAACGTTGGCAATATTATGCCCCGCCACGTTGATAGAGGCCTGATGAGTGAGCAGGGCCTCCTTGGCTATATTCAATACCGACGCGATACTGGGCATTTTTCAGACCTCTCTGCTGATCAGGCTGGGCTGGACGTTTCGCGGACGGCAGCCGGCAGCCCCGTAAGTGACAGGGGCCAGGGCTTCCGGGCCGGTCAGCAAACTAACCGCCTCATTTAAACAGGACAGCGTATCCAAGGTAGCCCGCCGGTTAATCAGATTCTGGGTTCTAATCTCCTGGCGCAGCTCCCGCAGGTTCTGTCTGTATTGCCCCACAATCTGACGCTCGCTCTCCGCCAGCAGGGGTAAAATAGCGGCCAGAGTCGGGGCAGCCATCCCACTGTCATCCTCCTCAGCAGCAACCGCCTCCAAGATAACCCCCTTCAGGATATCATCCACATATTTAATCCTGGCCAGCAGCCTGTCCTTCTCCTTAGAGATCCTGAAAAGATCCTGAGCCGCCATCGCCTTCAGGGCCTTATTTTCATCCCTTAGAAGATTTTTAAGCTCTTCAGAGAAGCAGGCATTAGTCCGCAGTCCCTCAACGAGTTTTTCCACCATTTCCGGCTTTAAATTATTCATAGTTATTTACCTTGCCTGTAACGGTGGACGATTGATTGAGGCCCGTTGCTCAACTGCCGGTACAGGCTGTCACCAAGCCCCATACCCCGGCCCTTAGCCATATCCTGCGCCAGGGCGTCATCCATCATTGATTGATACATATCAGAGGCATAACCACCATGTAATATGCCATCTTTGGGGATGGATTTCCGCATGGTGGTGAGCAGTTGCTTAAGCATCAGGGCCTCGAAATCGTGACAGGCCTTGCGCAATTTTTTCTCTTTCTTCTCTTCAAGCTTATCGGCAGCCGTCCCCGCTGACTTGAGCCTCATTGCCGCCCCCTCTATCCGCATCATCAACCTCCCCGTTAAATAATCTTTAATTCCGCCTGCATAGCCCCGGCAGCCTTAATAGCCTGTAAAATAGCGATGAGATCGCGTGGAGCAACCCCCACAGAATTAAGGGCCCGCACCAATTGACCCAGGGTAACCCCAGGATCAATCTCTGCTAATTTTTTCGGGGTTCCGCCGGCCGTGGCGCTGGCAATCTGGGCGGTCATCTTTTTCACCATTGCATTAGTCAGAAGCTTACCCACCATACCAGAGGCGATTGACGGTGTTTTGGCGGCAGAGACCTGCACGCTAAGCGAGCCATGAGCCAGAGCCAAACGGCTGATCCTGACATTTTCGCCCATGACCACGGTGCCGGTGCGCTCATCCACCACTACCATGGCCTGGTTGTCCGGCCGCACGTCCAGATCCTCCAATTCCGCCAACAGGGCAACCTGCCGGTCTTTATAGGACTCCGGCACCTCTACCCGGACGGTGGCTCCATCCCGGGCCTTGGCGAAATCCCCTCTTAGATCATTGTTAATGGCCTTAACCACCCTGATTACCGTGGTAAAGTCGGGGCGATCCAGGCTGATGGTCACATAATTGCGCCCGGCAAAAGAGACCGGCACCTCCCTCTCTACCGTAGCTCCGTCGGGAATACGAGCCACAGTGAGATGATTCTTCTGGCCGCCGTTCTGCCCCCCGGCCACGACAAAGCCGCCAATACTCACCGGCCCTTGAGCCATGGCATAGATTTTACCATCTAAACCGCGCAGGGGAGTGGCAATCAGAGTGCCGCCCTGCAGGGACGAAGCATCTCCAAGGGAAGATACCGTAACATCAATCTCCTGACCGTTTTTGGCAAAGGGCGGCAGACTGGTGGTCACCAAAACCCCGGCCACGTTCTTGACCTTGATGTCGTTGGCATTAATATTCATCCCGATATTCTTCAACATATTGGCCAGGCCCTGAGTGGTAAAGGTTGACTTGTTGCCATCGCCGGTACCATGCAGACCCACCACCAGACCGTAACCGAGTAATTGATTACCACGCACCCCGCCCACCTGAGCCATATCCTTCAGGCGGGCACCCTGGGCCGTTAACAGCGAAACATCCAGCAGAAATATAGTTAAGATTAAGAGTAGTAGCTTTTTCATAAATTCATCCTGTATTCAGGGAGGCACGCAAAGGATACCGCCCGCCGAATTTATATAGCAGCAATTAACGTGCCATCATAAAGCGGCAAATTTTGCCGCCCTAAAACGGCCAGACCACATCAATGAGATTCGCGAACCAGCCCGGCCGCTGTTTGGAACTTAAGGATCCGACACCGCTGTATTCAATCCTGGCATCGGCAATATAGGAAGATAATATAGTATTATCACTACTTATATCCTCCGGCCGGATAATACCGGAGAGGATGATATGCTGAGTCTCATTATTAACCCGTACCTCCTGATAACCGCGAATCATCAGATTACCGGTGGGCGAGATATTAATAACCCGGGCGGATAAGGTGGCAGTTACCTTGCTGTCCCGCGAGGTTTCACCCTTACCGTGAAAGGACTTGGTCAAACTGGCATTCATACTGGTCAGAGAGGGGATATGAGCCCCGTGGCGGCCCCGGAACAGACTTTCATAGCCAAACAGCGAGGAGACACCACCCTTGAGGCTGGAGTCATGAGAGGTCTTGGTTTCAGCGTTTTTATCAGCGCTGGAGTTCTCGACAATTTTCACCATGAGAATATCACCCACCCGGTGAGCTCGGTCATCCTCATAAATGTTCTTGGCTGCCGGATTAAATATAGCCCCCACCGGAGCGGCGGCCGTTACATGATCCGCCGCCGGCATACTGTAACGCTCCGGCAGAACCGGTTTATCGGCAACCGCCGGATTCTGCCCGGCGCAACCGGCCATTAGAAATAATAAACAGCCGCATAGTCTTAATATTCGCATTACAGTTCTCCTCTTAGTGCCGACACAAAACCGTTGGAATCAACAGAAAAATTCCACATTTGTCTGGTGTAACTATTCAGATTGATGCCTAAAAGTAACGATAACCCCAAAGCGTAACTGTTCAGCAGTGCTCCAGGTTCGTCCATTCTATGCATTCGAAGCATACTTTGGTATTCGAGAAGAATGCCTAAATGGGCGAGGTAAGCGTAGACTCCGAGATGGGGTGCTGCTGAATAGTTACTGTCTGGTAACTTAAAACACCGCCTCGACCTCATGGGCACTAACAATGCGGGCATAAATCTTTTTGCGGCTCATCATATTCTTCACCATAATCATATCACCCAGGGCTCCGGCCATATCTACCCGGCCCGCCGCCCGCACCATGAGCGGCCCGGAATGAACGACAATGGTAACCATATCACCCCGTTTAACAATCATCGGCCGCTTTAACAGACGTTTAAAGAAAACCGCCCCCGGCCGCATGGTGGTCTTTAACTGCAGGCCCGCCGCCTGAGCTGGGTCAGTAATAACATCGGGGCCCAGCATGGTTATGTTGCGCTGGATAGTATCAAGATCATCGGCACGAAGTATAGTATTACGGGATAAATTACGGGCCGCGCAGACCACATCCCCCCAGAGCTCCACATCGGCGCTCATGCTCACCCGTACCTCTTCGCCGTTACCCGCCATGACGGCAACTTCCATCTCCTGCCGCAGACCCGTGTCATTACCATTTCTTGCCAGCAACCGATAAGTAAGCGGCCCGGACAAGACCTTAACCACCGCCGGCCGGGTCTTAAAATGACTAAGCCGCCGCTCTATGCCTGGCAGATATGATTTTGTCCTGCTGCCCGCGGGCAGCATATTAATAAACACCTTCTTTAGGCCACTTTGACCTAAGGTGACCATGGGCCTGGCACTAACCGGCCGGGCCGCAGCAAACTGCACTCCAACCACAACCGCCATAATTAACAGCCACACCCTCCCCTTATATCTTAACGTCATAAATCCAACCTCGTAACTATTCAGCGTGATGCCTATAAGTAACTATAACCACCGGAGTGTAACTGTTCAGCAGTGCTCCAGCTCGGAGTCTACGCTTACCTGATTCCAATTTACTACACCTGAAATTGCCAAATTACCGCTTCAGACTATTGGCAATCTCCATCAATTGATCGGCGGTGGTAATGGCCTTGGAGTTGACCTCATAGGCCCTCTGGGTGATAATCAAATTGACCATCTCCTCACTGACATCAACATTGGAGGTCTCTAAAAAATGCTGGGCAATGCCGCCTATCCCGTTGCTGCCGGGATCGTCCTCCACCGGAGCTCCGGAGGCCGATGTCTCTGCAAACAGGTTGCTGCCCACGCTCCTTAAGCCTGCCGGATTGACAAAACGAACCAGGGTGAGCTGTACCGAGCCTAAGGTCTGCTGGGCATTATCCTTAGCCGTCAACAGGCCGCTGGAATCAATGGCTAACTCCGTGGTACCATCAGGAATGGCAAATTCCGGCTGCAGACGATTGCCGTTGGCCGTCACGATATAACCATCGGCATCGCGTTTAAAACTCCCGGCCCTGGTGTAATAATCCGTACCGTTCCTGTTGATCTTAAAAAACCCGTCCCCCTCAATAGCCATATCCAGGTCATTACCGGTCTGGGTAAATGACCCCTGGGTAAAGAGTTTTTGCACCGACGTCACCCTGCTCCCCAGACCCACCTGCACCCCAGTGGGCACCATCCCGCCGCCTACGGTCTGCGCCCCCACCTCCCTGAGCGACTGATAAAATAAATCCTCGAACTGCACCCGGCTCTTCTTAAAACCGCCGGTATTGACGTTGGCCAGATTATTGGCGATAACATCCAACTGGGTCTGCTGGCCGTCCATCCCGGTACGAGCTGAATAAAGGGCGCGAATCATAATTTTTCTCCTTATCTCATCTATTTTTAGAGTGATTTAGCGTCAGCATTTGGATCACCCTGTCAAATTTCCAACCCTGGAAATAGCCTGATGATCCAAATCATCTAAGGTCTGAATCATCTTCTGCTGAGCCTGATACGATCTCTGCAGATCTATCATCTCGGTCATTCCCCTGACAATACTTACGTTTGAGGCCTCAAGATACCCCTGCTTGATTTCGGCCTTACCGGCCTGTAACTCCCGATTGCCGGGTTTTAATTTAAAGAGACTGTTCCCCACCTTGATCAAGCCCTTCTGATCGCTGAAATCGACCAGAGCCAAACGGTCAATGACCTGGCCTCCGGAGCTGATAGTACCGTCCCGACCAACCACAACATGCTCTGAGTTCAGTGAAACAGGGCCGCCGTTGCCAATCACCAGATTGCCGTCCGCCGTACTCAATTGGCCGCCGCTATTCAGGGTGAAATTCCCGTTTCTGGTATAACGAATCCCCTGCGGTGTCTGGATCTTGAAGAACCCCCGGCCGCTAATGGCAAAATCCAATGGGTTATCGGTCTGCTGCAACGCCCCCTGGCTCTGGTCAATTATCACCTTGATGCCCTTGCCCACCCGCGGCCGGTTACCCGCGGCCTTGAACATCATCTCCCAGAAGGTTAAATCATCTTTTTTGTAGCCATTGGTATTGACATTAGCCAGGTTATTGGCTATTTGGTTAAGTCTTTGTTCCTGGGCCACCATGGTTTCTGTGGCCTCGGTCAGTCCCAGACGATTTTTAATAAACACCGTAGTTCCTCCCAAATTATATAGGTTCGCCTCTACCCACATGCAATTGTAATGCCACAGGGCCAAAACTGTCGGTTTCAGGAGCCCCTTAAAGTCGATGGATGGGGTATGGCAACGAAATGACTTTGCTGGATCTATGAACGTGCGAGAACGATCAAGATACAAGGCAGCGCGGTGATTATTTTTACAAGATGGAAAGCAGGGCATAGAGCCCTTAATGAGGGAGCGGCAAATCCTGCCTATCAGCGTTCAGGCCGATAGTTCTCGTTAGTGCGATAGATAAAGGCCAAAATTTCGGCGACGAGGAGATAGGTCTCCGGCGGGATCTCCTCGTTTATCTTGAGGCGGGACAAGACCTCAACCAGATCAGCATCGGCGTGAATGGGAATATTATTCTCGCGCGCCAGGGCAATAATACGCTCGGCAATCAGCCCTTCGCCCTTACCAATAATGACCGGAGCCTGACTGTTCTCCTGGTCATAACGCAGAGCCACAGCCTTATTTTTAATCAATTTTGGATTTTTGGATTCAGCCATGATAGTTTTTTATGAAATTTGACCCCAAATTGCAAGCGGCCATTTTCCTGCGGCGCTACAAACGCTTCCTAACAGATGTAATAATGCCGGATAAACAGGAAATTACCGCCTATTGCCCCAACACCGGACGCATGACCAACTGCCTGCGGCCGGGGTGTGAGGTTATGCTCTCCCATTCCAATAACACCAGCCGCAAATACCCCTACACCCTGGAGCTGACCCGCCCGGGTTCCTGCTGGATAGGAGTTAATACCGGGCGAACCAATGCCTTGGTAGCCGAAGCTCTGCGGGAGGGAGTCATCCAGGAATTCAGCCACATTAAAACAATAAGGCCAGAGATTAAGGTTTCTAAGTCCAGCCGCCTTGATTTTCTCTTAGAAGATGACAATGATATGATATACCTTGAAGTAAAGAGTTGTACCCTAACAACAGACAGGGCAGCAATGTTCCCCGATGCGGTGACCCAGCGCGGAGCCAGACATATGCGGGAACTATCCAGCTTACGAAGCCAGGGATTCAAGGCAGCCGTTTTATTTTGTGTCCAACGGGCCGATGCTGATTATTTCAGACCGGCCGAAGAAATTGACCCCCAATACTGCGCGGCGTTGCGCCAGGCTCAACGGCTTGGAGTGATGCTTCTCGCTTATCAAGCGGCTGTCAAGCCGTCCGGGATTAAAATTATCAACAAGATTCCCATAAGGTTTTAATATTAGATGACCACCAACAGTCACACCAAAGTTCATGACCCTGTAAAAGCCACGCCTCCCCCCCATAATCAAAAAAAAGCAGTGATACTCTTAAGCGGCGGCCTTGATTCCACCACCGTTCTCGCTATTGCCCAGGCGGAAGGTTATCAGTGTTACTGCTTAAGTTTTTCATACGGTCAGCGTCAGGTTATTGAGTTGCAGCGGGCCAGAGAGACGGCGGCCCGCTTCCAGGCCCGGGATCATCTCGTGCTGGAGTTAGGCTTAGACCAAATAGGCGGCTCCGCCTTAACCAGCAATTTTGCCGTTCCCAAGCACAACGACCCGGCCGCCATTGGCCGTGACGACCATGACATTCCCATTACCTATGTCCCGGGCCGAAATACTATTTTCCTCTCCTACGCCATGGCCTGGGCCGAGGTTCTCGGAGCGGCCGATATATTCATCGGGGTTAACGCCATGGACTACAGCGGCTACCCTGACTGCCGCCCCGAATACCTCAAAGCCTTCAGCAGGCTGGCCAGTCTGGCCACCAGAGCTGGGGCCGTCCAGGGGCGTGAACTCAAGATTAACGCCCCGTTATTAGAACTCAGCAAGAAGGAGATAATTCTCCGCGGTCTGGAACTTGGAGTTGATTACAGCCGCACCCATAGCTGCTACGACCCTGATGCCGCTGGCCGGGCCTGCGGGGCCTGTGACGCCTGCCTCTTACGTCTCAAGGGCTTTGCGGAGGCCGGATACCCTGACCCAGCCATCTACCAAAATCATGAGGGTCACACCGATGCCTGACAACACCTCTCAAGAGCTTGCCTGCGGCCATCTTTTCATGATCGGCCTTCCGGGGACAAAACTGGATAAGTCCACCCTGCAGCTCATTAATGAACATAATATCCATAACTTTATTATCTTTCGGCGCAACATCAAGAACAAACAGCAGCTCCAAACTCTTTGTGCTGCCCTGAATAAGGCCTGCCGACAGCGCGGCCTGCCACCTCCCTTAATCTCCATAGATCAGGAAGGCGGCCCGGTTGCCCGACTGCCAAAGCCCTTCACCCAGTTCCCGGCCATGCAGCAGCTGGCAGGTGCTCCGAATCACAAAAATCTGCTGGCAGAATTTGCCGCCACCTGCGCCAAAGAACTCCGGGAGGTCGGTATAAACATGAACCTGGCCCCGGTATTGGATATCTGCCCCGCCAACCAAAATTTATTCATGGAAGAACGTTCCCTGGGCGGAGAGGCACAGCAGGTTACTGAGTTGGGGCATCTCTTGATTACCGGCCTGCAAAGCGCCGGCGTGGCGGCCTGTGCCAAGCACTTCCCCGGCCTGGGCGCGGCAACTCTTGATCCCCACAAGGTTCTGCCGGAAGTTGACCTGCCGCTTTCCTATTTTAAAGAAGAAGGGCTGGCTCCCTTCCGCCTGGCCGCGACTGTTGATACCGCCGCCTTCATGACCTCTCACGCTGTTTACAGCGCCATAGCCCCCCAGGTGCCCGGAACCCTGTCACCCAAGGTGGTTCAGGAGCTTATCAGGGAGGAATGCGGCTATGAGGGTTTAATCATTACTGATGATTTAGAGATGGGTGCCATTGAGTTATTCATGCCCTTCCCCAAGGCCGTTTTACAGGCCCTGCTGGCCGGGGCTGATCTTTTATTAATCTGCCATGATCACGACAAGGTACGGGCAGCACTCCATGAGCTGACACAGGCTATAAATACCGACAAGATAAGCGATGAGGTAGTCAGGGACTCCCTTTTTCGGCAGCAGGCCGTACTCAGGCGTTTCTGCCGGGCGCTATAATTTTGCTTCATCAAACATCAAACTTTATGGTATAATGACAGGTAACTGTTTAGGAAAGCGTGGACTCAGGATTGGGTGCAGCTGAACAGTTACGAGTAAACTACTATTTTTTCTCCAACACCTTTACATATCGGCAAAAATTCAGTAGCCAGGCTGCGCCATATCGGCCAGCCTAAAGAACAATGAGAGTCCCATACTTTACTTGCTATACACTTACAGGCAATTAGGGATTTTCAGACAAAAATGGAGGATTTCTATGGAGCTACAGGTAGAAGGCCGCAATCTTGAAATCAGAAAATCTTGGCAGGAAAAAATTAATACAGAAAAGGGGAGACTTGACAGACATCATCCCGGCTTGGTGCATAATCTCCGAGTAACCGTTGCGGACGCAAAACACCACAAAGAGGGGGGATACGAGTTACAGCTCGTGGCCTCTGTCCCGAATGACACAGTGGTAGTTAAACGCAAGGGTGACAAAATTCGTGCCATGCTGGGTGACGCCTTTG
>CAZSOB010000040.1:0-9263 GCA_964608155.1 uncultured Desulfobulbia bacterium | reverse complement strand
ACCCTGGATTCGGCAGTCCTCCAGATTCAGAAACAATTTGGCAAGGGCTCTATTATGCGCATGGGATCAGGGCCGGTGGAACCCTGGCCCTGTATATCCACCAGCGCCCTGAGCTTAGATATTGCCACCGGTATCGGCGGCATCCCCACCGGCCGGGTGACGGAAATTTACGGCCCGGAATCCTCCGGCAAAACCACCCTCTCCCTGCACGCCATTGCCGAGGCCCAGAAGAAGGGCGGGGTGGCGGCCTTTATTGATGCCGAGCATGCCTTGGATATTCAATACGCCGCCCGTCTTGGAGTAAATATTGATGATCTCTTGGTTTCTCAGCCTGATTTTGGCGAGCAGGCCTTAGAGATTGCTGAAATTTTGGTGCGGAGCGGCGGAGTGGATATCATTGTTATAGATTCCGTCGCCGCCCTGGTACCCAAGGCCGAGATTGACGGCAATATCGGCGATTCTCACGTCGGGCTGCAGGCCCGGCTTATGTCGCAGGCCATGCGGAAGCTGTGCGGTATTCTGAACCGCACCAAGACCGCCCTCATCTTTATCAATCAGATTCGGATGAAGATCGGGGTTATGTACGGCAGCCCGGAGACCACCACCGGCGGTAACGCCCTGAAGTTTTATTCCTCTCTGCGTCTTGATATCCGGCGGATTGGCGCCATCAAGGACGGGGCCGAAGTCGTTGGCAACCGCACCAGGGTAAAGGTGGTCAAGAATAAACTGGCTCCGCCTTTCAAGAATGTTGAATTCGATATTGTCTACGGCGAAGGCATATCCAAAGAAGGTGATCTGCTGGATCTGGCCGTGGAGCAGGATATTGTCGAGAAAAGCGGGGCCTGGTACTCCTTTAATGGTGAGCGCATCGGCCAGGGCCGGGAGAACGCCAAGACCTTTCTCAAGGAGCATAAGGAGATGATGGACGAGATTGAGCGCCAGGTAAGAATGGGCTTTGGGCTGGATGTTCCCGGCACAGAGGCAGAGAAGAAGGCGGAGGGTGGTAAGAAGTCGTGAAAGGCAATGAAATACGTGAAAAATTTTTAAATTATTTTAGCAGCCGCGGCCACGAGCTGGTGGAAAGTTCATCGCTGGTGCCCCATGACGACCCCAGCCTGCTCTTTGTTAACGCCGGCATGGTGCAGTTTAAAAAGGTCTTCACCGGTGAGGAAAGCCGACCTTATAAACGGGCGGTGAGCTGTCAGCGCTGCGTACGGGCCGGCGGCAAACATAATGACCTGGAAAATGTCGGCTATACCGCCCGTCATCATACCTTTTTTGAGATGCTGGGCAATTTTTCCTTTGGTGATTATTTCAAGGAAGAGGCCATTAAACAGGCCTGGGAGTTCTTAACCGAGGTTTTGCGGGTTCCCAAGGATAAACTGTGGGTAACGGTATTTGACGATGATGATGAGGCTGCCGCCCTCTGGGAGAAGGTTCCTGGCCTGCTTGAGGGCCGTATTGTCCGGATGGGCGAGAAGGAAAATTTCTGGGCCATGGGCGATACCGGCCCCTGTGGCCCCTGCTCTGAGATTCATTATGACCAGGGCCCGGAGGCAGGCTGCGGCAGGCCCGAATGTGCCCTGGGCTGTGACTGCGACCGTTTCTTAGAGTTATGGAATTTAGTCTTTATGCAGTTTGAGCGTGACGGGAAGGGTGAGTTGCATCCCTTGCCCAGACCCAGTATTGATACCGGTATGGGGCTGGAGAGAATAACCGCGGTACTGCAGGATAAAAAGACCAATTATGATTCGGATATCTTTACCGGGCTGATCGACATAATTGCTGGAATTGCCGGGGTAAAATATGGCGCTGCCCACAAGACGGATACGGCCTTAAGGGTTATTGCCGATCACGCCAGAGCCACGACATTTCTGGTGGCGGACGGGGTACTGCCCTCTAACGAAGGGCGGGGCTATGTCCTCCGGCGGATCATGCGCCGGGCCATTCGTTACGGCCGCAGTCTGGGGCTTACCAGGCCCTTTATGCGGGAAATAACCGTCGAGGTAGTATCCCGGATGGCGGGAGCCTATCCCCATTTAACGGAGGCCGCGGAGTTATTGGCCCAAGTGGTGGTTAACGAGGAGAAGCGTTTTCTGGAGACCATTGACAAGGGTTTGAGCATGCTGCGTGAGGAAATGCAGCGGCTCCGGGGTACTGACAGCGGTATTAACGGCGATTTTATCTTTAAACTCTATGACACCTTTGGCTTTCCGGTGGATATTGTCCGCGATATGGCCTTGGAGGAGGGCCTGAGCGTGGATGTGGCCGGATTTGAGCGGGCCATGGATAAACAGCGCCGCCAGTCACAGGAATCCTGGAAGGGCGGGGTACCGGAGACCGCCCCAGGTTTGCGTGATCTGGGACTCAGGATCGGTAAGACAGAATTTCTGGGTTACAACGGCCTCCTGGCCACGGCCCGGATTAAGGCCCTGATTGCCGAGAATGGTGATTCCGTCCCCGAAAGCGGCCCGGCAGAACTGCTCATGGCCTGCGACCAGACGCCTTTTTATGCCGAGTCAGGCGGTCAGACCGGGGATCAGGGAGAAATTACCTGGAAATCAGGCCGGGGCCGGATATTGGATACGCTAAAGACCAGCACCGGGGTATTTTTACATCGGCTGCTTATTCAAGAGGGAAAACTAACTGTTGGCGGGCAGGTGAAACTCATGGTGACAGCCGGCCGCCGCCATGATATTGCCGCTAACCACACGGCTACCCACCTTCTTCAGGCCGTACTGCGCCAGGTACTGGGGGGCCATGTCAAGCAGTCCGGTTCACAGGTGGATGCCGATCGTCTGCGCTTTGATTTTACCCATTTTTCCCCCCTTAGCCCCGCAGAGTTAACCACGATTGAGAACATGGTCAACGATGAGATCAGAAAAAATATCTCCAATTATACCAGGGTAATGTCCCTTGATGAGGCCAGAAAATCCGGAGCCACCGCTCTCTTTGGCGAAAAATATGGCGATGAGGTCAGGGTGGTGCGCTTTGGCGAATTAAGCATGGAATTCTGCGGCGGCACCCATGTGGCGGCCAGCGGTGAAATCGGCCTGTTTAAGATCATCAGCGAGGGCGGAATTTCCGCTGGAGTGCGGCGCATAACGGCCATTACCGGCCGGGCCGCCATGTTGGATTATCAGCGCCTCAGCGCTCTTGTGGTTCAATTATCCACGGCACTTAAGACTGCCAGCGCCGCGGAGCTGCCGGAACGGGTTAAAAACCTGTCCAGCCACGAGAAGGCCCTGGAAAAGGAGGTGGCGGCCCTGACGGCTCAATTATCGCTAAGCAATATTGACAACCTGCTGCAAAGCAGCCGTGAGATTAACGGGGTGCGGGTAACGGCAGCCCAGGTGCCCCTGGATTCCGCCAGAACCCTGCGCGAGATTGGTGACCGGATGCGCGACAAGATGGGCAGCGGTGTTTTGGTATTGGGAGGTGAGTTGAAGGGCAAGGTGGCTCTGCTGACCATAGTCAGCAAGGACTTGATTCCCCGTTTAAAAGCCGGTGAAATTGTCAAAGAGACAGCGGCTCTGGTGGGCGGGGGCGGGGGAGGCCGTCCCGATATGGCTCAAGCCGGCGGCACCATGGTAGACAAACTTCCCGAGGCCCTGGAGCGGGTTTATGACATTGTAGCGGCCCGAATTGCTTGAACATTTACCGGGTACGATTACCCATAGTGCCAGAATTTATTGTCAATTTTATGACCCATAGGCCTTGACAGCCTGATTTATATCTGCTAAAGAAATTCCATTTGGCTGAATCACTATTCATTAATTCGTCGGCAGAGGCTTAAATCTTGCGCCGCCGGACGACAGCTTAAGGAGCACAAAAGATGATCACCCTGGATATGACGATGTGGATTCACATCGTTAACATTTTGATTATGATTGCCGTAATGAATGCCGTTTTATACCGGCCGGTGCGGGCCATCTTGAAGGAACGTAAAAAAGAGGTCGCTACTCTGGAGACGGATATCGAGACCTTTGAAAAAAATGCAGAGCTGCGTCTCGAAGAATTTGATCAGAAATTGGCCGTTGCGAGAGCGAAGGCGAAGGAAAAATACGATGGCGCACGGAACGAGGCCATGACGGTTAGTTCTGAAAAGATTGCCGCCATTCGCAAGGAGGCTGAACAAGAGAAAAGTGCTGGACTGGCAGACTTAGCCGGTCAGTTTGAAAAGGCCAAGTCTGAACTGCAGAATCAGATTGAGGGTTTTGGCAAAGAAATGGCTAACAAGATCTTAGGGAGGGCCGCATAATAATGAAGGTTGCAAATGGTAAAATTAAATTGACACTGACCATAGTTCTTGCTGTCCTGGCAGTAGCAACAGCGGCTTGGGCTGGTGAAGGTGGCGAAGTTCGGCCATTGATCAGTCACGAACAATTGGTCGATTTTGGCCTGCGTTGCATGAACTTTGCCGTTCTTGTAGTGATTCTGCTTAAATATGTTGTACCGCCCATTGCTAAAGTGCTTTCCGACCGGCGGACGAAGATTGTCGAGCAATTTGGTCAACTGCGGGAAAAACGAGGTGAAGTTGAGACCACCTATAAGGAATATGAGACCAAACTCAGCCATATTGACGAAGAGGTTGAATCAATCTTGAATATCGCCATAACCCAAGCCGAGAACGAGAAGGCGAGAATCATCAGTGATGCTGAGCGGACAGCCGAGGATATCAAGCGCAAGGCGGCAGTTTCGGTACAGAATGAATTAAGCAAGGCCCGGAAAACACTGCGTGATGAAGTGGCGGAACAAGCCACAATTATGGCAGAGGAAATTATTAAGAAGAATTTTACCGAGACTGACCAGACAAAACTGGTTGAGGATTATCTCGGTCAGGTGGGGGCGATGGCATGAAAAATACCATTTTAGCGAAGAGGTATGCCAAGGCGCTGTTCTCAGTTGCCGATGAAGTGGATGCCTTTGATGAATACAGCAAGGCCTTAAAGGAATTTTCCGATACATTTAAAGCCAGTGCTGAGGTTCGTGATGGCCTTACTAATCCGGTTTATCCTCTTGATGTTCGCGAGAAGGTTATGGATTATCTCGTCGAGAAGATGGGGGTTTCCGGGGTTATCAAGAATTTCTTGAATTTAGTGGTACAGAAAAAACGGGCGGCGGTACTGCCTGATATCGCTGAGGCCTTTCAGGGCTTGGTGGATGAGAGAAGGAATGTATGTCAGGGAACCGTGGTCTCGGCCATGGCCTTAAGCGCGGATCTGAAAGATAAGGTGCAGGCAACCCTGGAAAAGATAACCAGCAAAAAGGTTATTTTGTCAACGGAGGTTGATCCGGCCATTATCGGCGGTATTATAGCCAAAGTTGGCGATCTGGTATTGGATGGCAGCCTGAAAAGCCAGCTGCTTGGCCTCAAAGAATCAATTAAGGGAGTTAATAATTAAAATGCAGATTAAAGCTGAAGAGATCAGTCAAATTATCAAGGGGCAGATCAAGGATTATGACAAGAAAGTCGATTTAAGCGAGACCGGTACTGTCCTCTCCGTTGGTGATGGTATCGCCCGTGTCCATGGCGTAGAAAACTGCATGGCCATGGAGCTCTTGGAATTCAGTAATGGTGTTCTTGGCCTGGCTCTGAACCTCGAGGCCGATAATGTTGGTTGTGCGGTTCTTGGTTCGGTTAACGGTATCAAGGAAGGAGATACCGTAAAACGAACCGGCAAGATTGCCGAGGTTCCAGTAGGCCCAGAGATGGAAGGCCGGGTAGTAGACGGCGTTGGCGCTCCCATTGACGGCCAAGGCCCTATTACCGCCAAGGAGTCAAGAAAAATCGAGGCCATAGCCCCTGGCGTTATCGCCAGAAAAGGCGTTCATGAGCCCTGTTATACGGGCTTAAAGGCCATTGACGCCATGACCCCGGTTGGTAAGGGTCAGCGTGAGTTGATCATCGGTGACCGGCAGATTGGTAAGACCGCCGTCGGTGTTGATGCCATTATCGCCCAGAAACACACGGGCGTTCATTGTATTTATGTGGCCATTGGCCAGAAGAAGTCCACCGTGGCCCTCATCGTTGAGGCCCTGCGCAAGCACGGGGCAATGGAATACACCACGGTTGTGGCCGCCTGTGCCTCTGATCCCGCGCCTCTGCAGTATGTAGCCGCCTATGCCGGCTGCGCCATGGGCGAGTATTTTCGTGATAATGGCCAACATGCCCTGATCATATATGACGATCTTTCCAAGCAGGCGGTAGCCTACCGCCAGTTATCACTTCTTCTTCGTCGTCCGCCAGGACGTGAGGCCTATCCTGGTGATATCTTTTTTAACCACTCTCGTTTGTTAGAGCGGGCCGCCAAGGTTAGTGATGAGTTGGGAGCCGGTTCGTTAACCGCTCTGCCAATTATTGAGACTCAGGCCGGTGACGTTTCTGCTTATATCCCGACCAATGTTATTTCCATTACTGATGGTCAGGTTTATCTGGAGCCTAACCTCTTCTTTGCCGGGGTTCGGCCCTCCATTAATGTCGGCCTGTCGGTATCCAGGGTTGGCGGTGCCGCCCAGGTCAAGGCCATGAAGCAGGTGGCTGGTACTCTGCGCCTCGATTTGGCTCAGTATCGTGAACTGGCCGCCTTTGCCCAGTTCGGCTCCGACTTGGATGCCGCGACTCAGGCCCAGTTGACAAGAGGCGAGAGACTGGTTGAAATTCTTAAGCAACCTCAATACAAGCCATTGCCCATGGAAAAACAGGTAACTATCCTCTACGCTGGTACCAAGGGGCATTTGGATAGTCTGCCGGTTGATGTGCTGGCTGTTTACGAGGCCGAACTGTATGACTATATTGAACGCAGTGCTCCGGATGTCTTTAATGATCTGCGCGAAAAAGAGGCCATTGATGATGACCTGGACGGTCGTATGAAGAAGGCCATAACCGCTTTTACCGCCGAGTTTAAGAGCGCTAAGGGCATTAACTGATAATCGGGTTGGGAATCTATTATGGCGAGTCTTAAAGACGTTAAGCAAAAAATAGGCGGGGTTAAAAAGACCTCGCAGATCACCAGCGCCATGAATATGGTGGCCGCGGCCAAACTGCGTGGTGCCCAGGATAAGATGGTAAGTTTCCGGGACTATGCCGAGAAGTTCAATTCCGCCATGGGTAATCTGTCTTCAGGCATGCAGGCCGGGCAGTTTCCCCTCATGGAGGCCCGTGAGGTGCAAACCGTAGAATTGGTGGTTGTTACCTCTGACCGCGGTCTTTGTGGCAGTTTTAACTCTAATGTGATTAGTGTGGTGCAAAAGCTGATTGCCGAGAAGCAGAAAGAGGGCAAAAAGGTCAGCATTGTCTGTATCGGGAAAAAGGGTTATCAGAAACTGCGGCATAGCGGTTTGGTGCGCAAGAATCATGTTGATATAATGGCCAAGTTTGAGATGTATAATGCTCGGGCTATTGCGCAGGATGTGGCTGATAATTTTCTTGAGGGTGCCGCTGATGAGGTCTTACTCATCTACCCGGAGTTCATAAGTGTCGGGGTGCAGCGTCCCAAGGTTATGCCTTTTCTACCGGTTCAACCAGTGAAGGCGGAGAAGACTGATAAGGAGGAAAACTCAGAGGCTGTGGCTTATATCTATGAGCCGGGTTCCGAGGAGATTATGACCGTCCTTCAGCCCCTCTACTTAAATGTCATGGTTTACCACTCCATGCTGGAGACCGGGGCCGGTGAGCATGCCGCCCGTATGACCTCGATGGATAATGCCACCAAGGCCTGTCATGATATAGTTCATGATTTGACCCTGGTTTATAATAAGGTGCGTCAGGGCAGCATTACGGCAGAGTTGATGGATATTGTCGGTGGTGCAGAGGCCTTGAAGTGATATGTTGTGGCTGATGATTGTTAGTCAGTCTGATTAAATACAAGACAGTTGAGGAGTAAATATTCTGGATAACACTTTATGAAGTTTTATCCAGAATATTTACAAATCGCAGTTTCTACTCGTTTTTGAATATAGGCGAATATTTACGTTGAGGAGGCGAAGAGCCAAATGAGTGCAGAACAAACAGCAGGAAATATAGGTAAAATTGTTCAGGTTATTGGTCCGGTAATCGATGTTGAGTTTGGTTCCGGGAACTTGCCCGATATTGGCAACGCCCTGTTTATAACCAATCTTGGGATTAATGATGTCGTGGATAATCTCGTCGCTGAAGTGGCTCTGCACCTTGGCGACAATGTTGTTAGAACCATTGCCATGGATCAAACCGATGGTCTGCGGCGCGGGCAGGATTGCCGGGATAGCGGTGAGCCAATTATGATTCCGGTAGGGCCGAACTGTCTGGGCCGGATTATGAATGTTGTTGGCCGCCCCGTTGACGGCTTGGGCCCCATTGATTCCGACAAAAAGGCCCCGATTCTTAAATTAGCACCGGCGTTCACTGACCTTGACACTGAAGTCAATGTTCTCGAAACCGGCATTAAGGTTATTGATCTTTTGGTTCCATTCCCCCGGGGTGGTAAAATGGGACTGTTTGGCGGTGCTGGTTGTGGTAAGACGGTTATCATGATGGAGATGGTTAATAACATCGCCATGCATCATGGTGGAATTTCCGTATTCTGCGGGGTAGGTGAAAGAACCAGGGAAGGAAACGATCTCTACAATGAGATGAAGGAATCCGGCGTACTTCCCAAGGCAGCCCTGGTTTACGGCCAGATGACTGAGCCTCCAGGAGCCCGGGCTCGAGTTGCGCTGACCGGCCTTTCTGCTGCGGAGTATTTTCGTGATGAAGAGGGACAGGATGTGTTGTTTTTTGTTGATAACATCTTCCGTTTTACCCAGGCTGGTGCTGAGGTTTCAGCCCTTCTTGGTCGTATTCCATCTGCGGTTGGTTATCAGCCGACTCTTGGTACCGATCTTGGTGAGTTGCAGGAGCGTATTACTTCCACCACTAAGGGTTCCATCACCGCGGTTCAGTGTGTTTACGTCCCTGCTGATGACTTGACCGATCCGGCCCCGGCTACAACCTTTGCCCATCTTGATGGTACGGTTGTTCTGTCTCGGCAGATCGCAGAGCTTGGTATTTATCCTGCCGTTGATCCGCTGGATTCCACCTCGCGGATTCTTGATCCTAATATTCTTGGTGAGGAACATTATGATGTAGCCCGCCGGGTTCAGAATTCCCTGCAGAAATACAAAGATTTGGCTGATATTATTGCTATTCTCGGTATGGATGAGCTCTCCGAGGAAGATCAGCTTACCGTTAACCGGGCTCGTAAGATCCAGCGTTTCCTCTCTCAGCCCTTTCATGTTGCTGAGGT
>CAZSOB010000039.1:0-9316 GCA_964608155.1 uncultured Desulfobulbia bacterium | reverse complement strand
AAAGAAGGAAGAGAGGGCGGTGGACAAAATAATTGCTGAAAAATGGCCCAAGGCAATCACCACTCCTTCGGGGTTAAAGTATGTGGTTATCAGGAAGGGCCATGGTGATACCCCCAAACCCGGAACCTTGCTCACTGTCAATTATACCGGTCGTTTGCTGGACGGTACCAAATTCGACAGCTCCCTTGACCGGGGCCGGCCCTTTAAGTTTCCCGTGGGGGAGCACCGGGTAATCAAGGGCTGGGATGAGGCCTTTCTTGGAATGCGGAAGGGTGAGAAGCGTATCCTGATTATCCCCCCGCAGCTGGCCTATGGCTCCAGGGGCGCCGGACGGGTTATTCCGCCTAACTCGACCCTGGTATTTGATGTTGAATTATTAGATTTTTAGTTACAGCTCACAGTTCAGGGTAGTTTGTCGGCCCTAACTGAATACTTACAACTTTTAATTTATAAAACAGGAGGCGGGAGACGGGCAGCAGGCCTGGGAAAACGGTGAACCCCGGTTCTGCCTCCTGTTTTCTGAATCCTGTCTCCTGAATGCTATGGAAACCTATTATCAACCCTGTGATTTACCGAAATTCTCCGAGATCGGCAAGGAGGCCCCGGAGCTGGCAGAAAAGTTTTTTGCTTATTACAATGCTGTTTTTGCCGACGGGGCTCTTTCAGAGAGGGAAAAGTCTCTGATGGCTTTGGCTGTGGCTCATGCCCTGCAATGTCCATATTGTATTGACGCCTATACTCAGGCCTGTCTTGAGAAGGGCTCAAATAAGGCGGAGATGACCGAGGCGGTGCATGTGGCGGCCGCTATCCGGGGCGGGGCTTCTCTCGTGCATGGGGTGCAGATGCGGGCTCATGCCGATAAACTGTCAATGTAGGCAGATGATAGAAGGCGGAGGGCAGGGGGCGGAGGCTGGAGAGGTTATTAATGTTTAAGCCCTTTGCTCAGACCTTGGAGAAGAATGGTTTTGTCCTGCGGCGGGGGGAGTGCCGTACCCTGCAGATTAATACCGGGCTGCTCTGTAATCTCTCGTGTCGTCATTGTCATTTGAGCGCCGGGCCGGGGCGGCGGGAGGTTATGGCGGCGGAAACGCTGGCGGCGGTGATAGACTGCGCCCGGCGGTTTTCCTTTGCCGTTATTGATGTCACCGGCGGGGCGCCGGAGATGAATCCCGGCATCATGGAACTGCTCGAGGGGCTTGCGCCTCTAACCCCCCGTCTGTTGCTGCGCTCTAATCTCGTGGCCATGTCCGGCCGCCGCCGCGATGAAATTCTCTCTTTATGCCGCCGGTATCAGGTGGTTATTGTTGCTTCTTTCCCGGCCCTTAATGAGGCTCAGACCGAGGCCCAGAGGGGAGAAGGGGTCTTTGCCCGTTCCCTGAAAATTCTGGGACGTCTGAACGGCATGGGCTATGGATGTGAGGGCAGCGGCCTGGAGTTGAACCTGGTATCTAATCCGGCCGGGGCCTTTATCCCCAGTGGTCAGCAGGCCCGGGAGCGGCAGTTCCGGGAGGTGCTGGAGCGTAAATGGGGTATTACGTTTAATCATTTGTTCTCCTTTGCCAATGTGCCCCTGGGCCGTTTCCGGGACTGGCTTGAAAGCCGGGGTACTTATGATGATTATCTGCTCCGCCTGTCCCAGGCCTTTAACCGGGATGCTTTGAGCGGGGTGATGTGCCGGAGTCTTATATCTGTGGCCTGGGACGGCTTTCTGTACGACTGTGATTTTAATCAGGCCGCCGGGCTCTCCATGGGTGGTGTTCGCCGTCATATCAACGATCTGCAGAGGCTGCCGGAAGCGGGAGAGGCCATTGCCGTTGACGATCACTGCTATGCCTGCACGGCCGGGGCCGGGTTCACCTGAGGGGGCTGTATTGCTTCCTGAGGCTCAGGAATATGGATAAATTTATTATATGAATAAGTTACGAAAAAGGTAAAAAATGAATATCGCCTGGACTACATTATCAACCCTGGCTGAGGCCCGGAAAATGGCGGCGGAGCTCATCAAGTCCCGCCTGGCCGTCTGCGTGCAGGTCGAGGGGCCGGTGAGCAGTTATTATCTCTGGGAAGGCAGGGAGGAAAATAACGAGGAGTATCGTCTCAGTATCAAATTCATGGCCGAGAGGACGGAAAAGATAGAGGCCTGGATTGTTGAGAACCATCCCTACGAGGTGCCGCAATGGATTACCGTGGCAGCCGAAAGGGTGGGGGACAGTTACCGTGCGTGGGCGGAAAAGGAGTATGGTGTGGAACATGCCGCGCCCAGAAAAGACGGGCATGCCGCTAAAAAAGAGGTGCTGCGACTTTCCAAACAGGGGCGGAATTATTTGCGCAAACACCGTTATCATGAGGCGGAGCGTTCTTTTCTCCAGGCCCTGGAGCTTGATGCTAAAAACGCCTATATTCTGGTGGGGTTGGCCGACACCTGCCGGGAGTTGAAGAAATTTGACCAGGCCATCAAGTATTACGAACGGGTACTGGAGTTTGATTCGGTCAATGTCTTCGCCCTGCGCGGTATCGGGGATGCCTACCGGGGCATATTGCAGCATAAGCGGGCCATACCATACTGGATGCGCTATCTTGAGTGTAATAAGAATGATATCTATGTCATGGTTCGTCTGGCCGAGTCCTTTAACAAGACGGGTAATTTTGATAAGGCTGAGGCCTTCTATCTCAGCGCTCTCGCGGTAAATGATAAGGATAAATACGCCCTCCTCGGGCTGGGCAGTCTGTATTATAAGGCCGAAATTGATGATAAGGCCCTGGAGTGTTTTGATAAACTGTTAACCATGGATGACTCCTATGTGGCGGTGTTGACCATGGTGGGCAATATATACCGCCGCCGGCGTCTGTACGATAAGGCCAGTCAATATTACGAGAAGGCCGCCCGCCTTGAGTCCTGGAACAGTTTTGCCCTCTACGGTCTGGGGGACTGTCACCGGGGCATGGCTGATCTGGACAAGGCCATTTACTGGTGGTCGAAAATACTGGAGAATGAACCAAATAATCAGGACTTGCTGACCAGGGTTGGTGACGCTCTGCTGAGTCTCAATCGGGTTGACAGCTCTATGGAGCATTATACCCGCAGCCTGAAGGTGGGGTTTGATCTTTACGCCCTTCTCGGTATGTCCCGTCTTTACCGGGCGCAGGGTAATTACCAGGAGGCCGAAAAATGCTGCCTGGAGATTCTGGAACGGGTATCTGACCACCAGAGGGTACTGGAAGAATTACGCCTGGTGTACGAGGGGATGGGTGAGGCCGGCAAGGCCGATGAAGTGGCTCTGCGCCTTAAGGACTTAGGGGGGGAGCCGGAAATTAATTGATTAGACGGCTGTGGCAGCTTGACTGTCTGCGGGGAGTGGCAGTTATTATGATGCTGGTCTCCAATTTTCTCTTTGATCTGTTTTATTTCACCGGTGCTCTGAATCCCGCCTCGGGATTTCCCGCCTGGCTGGCCCGTGCCACGGCCGGGCTTTTTGTCTTTCTGGCCGGGATATCCTTGACTCTCAGTTACGCCCGGCCGACGGCCAGGCGGCAGGGCTTTAGTAAATATCTGCGTCGGGGAGCGGGTATTTTCGCCCTCGGGATGCTGATTACCCTTGCTACCCGGATAGCGGTGGGCCGGCAGTATGTGGTTTTTGGCATTCTGCATCTCATTGGCAGTGGCATTATTATCAGCTACCCCTTTCTTAAACACCGGCGGCTTGCCCTGCCGGCCGGGCTGTTGATTTTAACTGCCGCTCCCTTCATGGGGAATCTGCGGCTTGATTCCGGCTGGCTGCTCTGGCTGGGTATTCAAAATCCCGGTTTTGTCAGTGTCGATTATACCCCCTTAGTGCCCTGGTTTGGAATCATGCTTATTGGTATTGCCCTTGGCGGCTTTGTTACTACCAGCCCCTCTCCGGCTCCAGCTAAGCGCTTTATCAGGCTGCTCGCGCTCTGCGGCCGACATTCACTAATGATTTATTTTGCCCATCAACCGCTTTTATGGACTGGATTTTGGATATGGCAGAGTCTTGGCGCCAGATAAAGATTGGTTCCGGGCCGGAGGCGGAGCTGTGGTCTCTGGTACTGCTGGCTGTAGATATTGACCATTATCTGCGTCAGGCTGAGACGGGATGGGAGGTCTGGTGCCCGGAATCAAAGGTGGAGGCGGCAAAGTATGAACTAACGGCCTTTGAGGCTGAGAATGCCGCCTGGCCGCCGGTGGAAATATATTCTCCGGCACTTAAAACCGGCCCTTTGCCCGTTTTAAGCGCTGCCGCTCTATCCGTTTTCTATGCCTTCACCGGCCCCTGGGGCGGCGCTCTTAGCCGGGCCGGGGAGGTGAACCGGCGGGCCATTATCGATCATGGTGAGTGGTGGCGGTTAGTGACCGGTCTGACCCTGCACGCCGATATCAATCATCTCCTCGGTAATATCACCATTGGGGCTCTGGTTATGTATTATCTGGCTCAGGAGATCGGGGGCGGCGCGGCCTGTCTTCTCGCGGTGGTGGTCGGGGCGGCGGCCAATTTATTTAACACCCTGTTTCAGGCGGAGTATTACCAGTCTCTGGGGTTTTCCACCTCGGTTTTCGCAATGATCGGGGCTATGACCGGTCTGCGGATAAAACATCGGCAGCGGGGTCTGAAGGCCGCCCTGGGGCCTCTCGGGGCCGGTCTCGCTCTGCTTGCCATGTTGGGAATGGGCGGCAGGCACACGGATGTGGGCGCCCATGCCTGGGGTCTGGCCCTTGGGGTTCCGGCCGGGATATTATGCCGGGTAATTCGTAATCATCCCCTGGTCGCCGCCTGGTCTGACTGGCAGAGTCTGTGGGGCTTAAGCGTTCTGCTGATTGTGGCTGGAGCGTGGTATATGGCCTGGCCGTAATCGTTTTCGGCACCATTTTACCGGCAGGCTCATAAACAAGTTGAAAATATAGATTAAATATGTGACAATACACTGATAAGTTCTGGCTGCGGAAATAAAAACTCTTTTGCTAAATATCTTAAACAACCCAGAACAATGCGTCTTGATTGCGATTCTATTGAATACTTCAAAATTTATCAGAAGAATCCGGAATACCATATCAAACACTCATCAATTTATAAAATTAATGAACAGGTAGAGAAAAAGGAAATTTATAATGGATAATCAACAACCGCAATGGGGCCGCAAACGGCCATCTTCGCCGGAGGATCTTCTTGCCGCTCTTTTAAAGAAGATTAAAGACAGCTTTGAGGGTGGCCAGAACCGGGGCAATAAACCACCTGATGACGGCAGTAGCGGCTCCGGTTCCAGCGGCGGCAAGGGCATGGGCCTTGGAATTGGTAAAATATTGCTGGTGGTGGGGGCGCTTATCCTCTTCAACCTGGTTTCATCCTCCTTTTATACCATTAATCCGGGCGAGAAGGGCGTCATTCTCCGTCTCGGTAAATATTATAAAACTACCGATTCCGGCTTGAATTTTAAAATTCCCCTCATTGATGACCTTTATAAGGTGGATGTAAAGACGATTCGTAAGCAGGAATTTGGTTTCCGCACCCGGCTGCCGGGCCAGAAAACTATTTTTGAGAAGCGTGGTTATCAGACCGAGTCGTTGATGCTCACCGGGGACAAGAATGTTATTGATATGTCCTGGATTGTTCAGTACAAGGTGCGTGATCCGGTTCGATTCCTCTTTGAAGTCCGTAATGTTCCCCAGGCGGTGCGGGATGTCTCGGAACGGGCCATCCGGCGGGTAGTGGGTAATCAGGATTTTGATTATGCTCTCACCAATCGGGAGATTATTGAATCGTCAACGGCGAGAGAACTGCAGAAGATTATGGATTATTACCAGAGCGGGGTCAAGATTGTCACCGTTAAGCTCCAGGATGTCAATCCGCCTAATGCTGTAAAACCGGCCTTTAATGAGGTAAATGAGGCGGATCAGGATATGAAACGTCTCGTTAATGAGGCCGAGGCCACCTACAACAAGGTTATTCCGCGGGCTAAGGGCGAGGCCAAAAAGATAGTGGAAGAGGCCAAGGGCTATGCCGTTCAGCGTACCAATCTGGCCAGGGGTGAGGCAGTTCGCTTTATGGACATTTTGAAACAATACAAGCTGGCCCGTCAGGTTACCAGGCGGCGGATGTATCTGGAGACCATGCAGAATATTCTGCCTAAGGTCGGGGCAATATATGTGCTTGATAAGGATCAACGCTCTCTTCTACCCTTTATGAATATCGGGCGCGGCTCTTTGGCTTCCGGACTTCGGGCCGGAGGTAAATAACGATGATGTTAGAAAAAATGGTAGATAACCCGGAGGAATTCAGCGGTGAATAAGATTATAAGAACGGTTTTGATTGTTGTTGTCCTGGGGCTTATTGCCACGGCCTGGGACGGCTTCTTTGTCCTGCCCGAAGGACGCCAGGCGGTGGTAACCCAGTTCGGCGCGCCGGTGGGCCAGCCGGTGGTTGACGCCGGCCTGCATTTTAAGACGCCTTTTATCCAGGATGTCCAGTACTTTGATAAACGACTCTTGATCTGGGATGGTGATCCCAATCAGATTCCCACCAAGGATAAGACCTTTGTCTATGTGGATGTCTCGGCCCGCTGGCGGATATCAAACGCCTTGACCTTTCTGCAGGCGGTGAATAACGAAAGCCGGGCTCAGGGCGTTTTAGATGATATCATCGGCTCCACGGTGCGGGATCTGGTCAATAAACATGATTTGGTGGAGATTATCAGGAGTTCCGACTGGAATCCCAAGGATCATCTCGGCCCGGACGGCAAGCCCAGCCCCAAGATTATTATGGGCCGTGACGCTATGGAGAAGCGTATTCGGGATATTGTCTCCAAGGCCACCCCTAAATATGGCATTGATGTTGTGGATGTCATGTTTAAACGGGTCAATTATATTGAATCTGTGCGGAAGAAGGTCTATGAGCGGATGATCTCGGAACGTAAGAGAATCGCGGCAGAAAAACGTTCTCTTGGCGAGGGGCAGAAGGCGGAAATTCTGGGCCGGGTAGGACGGGAGTTGAAGACTATAACCTCGGCCGCGACCGAGAAGGCTGAAGAGATTAAAGGCCAGGCGGATGCCAAGGCGGTTACTATCTACGCCGCGGCCTATAACCGTGATCCGGAGTTTTACGCCTTTAGTAAAACGTTGCAGAGTTATGAAAAGACTATGGGAAAGAATACCAGTCTGGTCATTTCTTCTGATTCACCATTCTTTAAATATATGAAGAGCGTAAAATAACCAGGAGACACACATAGCCGGTCGGGCTGACTGTTTGATAGTCCAGCCGGCGGTGTCTTTTGTTATATTGTAACTATTCAGGTATAAACGAAAAGCTGCCCTAAACTATGAGTTGTAACTGTTCAGGAAAGCGCAGACTCTGGATGTGCCCGAGATGTGGTTGATAATGCCGTCCGGCAGATAGCGAACGAAGTGAGACTTCGAGACATACGTATGCTGGACGGCATTATCGGCCGCAGGTAAGCGAGCTTGCGAGACTCCGGATTGGGTGCAGCTGAACAGTTACGGTATATTTTGTATAAAATTATCCCAGGGTGAGACTCTGCTCTGTGGCGTTGAAGGGTACGCGCCCTTTGGCATTTAATTTTTCTTTGAAGAGCCGCAGGTGGGCTTCATTGGTGAGCTGGTCGCGGCCGGTTTCCTGAAAGCGGCAATGGCATTTTGTGAGCTGTCCTTCGCACCAGGGGCAGATCTCCACCGGGCAGCCTAAGCGGTGCAGCTCTCCATGGTTGGTTGAGCATATCGGGCAGCGTTTAAGATCCATGTGGGCCGGGATGTAAAAGGGAAATTTCTTTAAATTTTTAAATTTTTCGGCTGATTCTTCGTGGCTGAGATCCAAAAAGTTCAGCACCTCCTTGTCCCATATTCCCTCATTTAGGGGGCCTAAGAATTCAGCCCCCTCTGTGGTGGTAAAGTAGGAGAAAATGTTATTAGTAGTTCCGACGGCCAGCAGAAAGCCGCCTTCTTTATCAGCGAGGAGTTTTAGAAACTTGATGGCATCGTTTTTGGCTTCTGGTAAAAAGCTGTAAAATTCATGGAAGACATTTAATGAGATGCGGTCGTTTTGATGACGTTCCACTAACTCGCGGGCCGCGGTAATATCTTCATCATTAACCGCGTATTCCATGAGCAGCAGGATTGCCTGTTTTGTGTCTGTCAGATTCATTCTATTTGCCCTAATTCCTGCCACCATTTTCTGGTCTCACTGGCGATATCATCGGCCATGGTGAGGGCGGTTACTACGGCAATTCGTTGAGCTCCCAAGGCCTTAAGTTCTGTGATATGCTTAAATTTTATGCCGCCCATAACTGTAAAGGGCAGGGGGGAGAGGGTGGACAATTCAGGGATAGCCTTTGGCCCAAGGAAGGTGCTGAGCCCCTCCTTGGTGCTGGTGGGAAATACGGGCCCGATGTTGAAATATGAAGCCCCACGCTCGCGGGCGGATGCTGCCTGTTCCTTAGTATTGGCGGAAACCCCGATGATTAATTCAGGCGCCAGGCGGCGGGCCTCGGCGGCCGGCAGGTCGGAGTTGCCGAGATGTATACCGTCGGCCGCGACGGCTATGGCAATATCCAGCCGGTTGTTAATGATGAGCAAGGCCCCGGCCTCAAAGGTTTTTTCTCTGAAAATCTGGGCCTTATCGTAGAGACGGCGGTCGTCTGCTTCCTTGTCGCGGAGCTGGACGATGCGGGCCCCGCCTGTTAGGACAGCCTCTAACCATTCAAGATCAGAACGCCCTCTGCTCAGCCGTTCGCATGAAACTGGATAAATGGTTACCTCGGTTTTGAATTTTTTTATCCTGTCATTCAGGGTAGTTGGGTGGCTCATTGAAAAAAAGTGATCTGTATGGTAAACTAATAAATTTGCTCAAGCGCAACTATAATTATATCCGGCGGCTGCATTTTACCTTTTACCGAAGTTATTAGACATTTAACTGATTGTCGGGACTATCGCAAGTGGAGAGTTGTCTATCTTGAATTTGAATTAAAAACCCAAGGTGTGATATGGATTTAAAAAAATATGAATTACAGGGAGAAAAAGCTGAACTTAAGATCAATGGTCAGGTCTATGATTTCCCGATTCTGGAGGGCAGTAAAGGTGAGCGGGTTATTGATATCAGCACCTTAAGAAAACGTACCGGCTGTGTAACTCTGGACTACGGTTATATGAATACCGGGTCATGCGCCAGTGCCATTACCTATCTTGACGGCGAAAAGGGCATTCTCAATTATCGCGGTTATTCCATTGCCGATCTGGCGGATAATTGTCAGTTCGTGGAGGTGGCCTATCTGCTCATTAACGGCTGCCTGCCGA